>DATHNB010000001.1:0-7333 GCA_035486495.1 Ferruginibacter sp.
TTTATTAAGATGCTCTTTTAATTCAATGTAATTATATATTTCGCCGTTGTAGACAATTGTATAGCGTTCGAGATAATGCATGGGCTGTGCGGCACCTTCGGAAAGATCAATAACAGAAAGCCTTCTATGCCCAAAGCCAACAGAGGCATCTTCGTTTGTCCAATAGCCTTCGCCATCAGGTCCTCGATGTTGAATAGCATCCGCCATCGTGCGGACCTGAAATAGCATTTCAGATCGATTAGAAGATTGAGAATTTCGTTTTATTATGCCTGCTATTCCGCACATAGCTGTAAATATCCAGAAAAAAACTCTGTCTTATTACCATCAGTTAATAAATAGAATAACTTGTTTATAAATTATTAATTGTAGAAGCTTTATTAAGTGCCCTTCTTGAAAAGAAAACAATACAAAGGATGATCAAAAATATAATAACGCCATAAGCTGCCGCGATGCCATCGTTATACAATCTTAATTGGGAGTACACTTCTACAGATATGGTTTTTGTGGAATAATTATATAGCAAGATCGTTGCAACAAATTCTCCAAACGAATTAATAAAGACAAGTAGTGACCCTTGTATTATTGCCGGATAAATTAACGGTAACGTAATTGATCGCCATGTTTTAAAATTTGTAGCACCTAATGTAGCTGAGGCTTCTTCAATGGATGGATCGATAGAATGTAATCCTGCAATGATTGCTTGTGATAAAATAGGAATATTTCTTATCGCATAGGCAATAGGCAATATCCAAAATGTGCCTACTAAAATATTGTTGAATGAGAATAGATTGGGCGCATTAAAACTTAAAATTAAGCAGATAGCTATTACCGTTCCGGGGATTCCGTAAGGAAGTGAAATTGTTATTTCTACTAATGATTTGAAAAGATTTTTTTTACCTCTTCCAATATAAGCAACTGCTAATCCAATTATCAATGTAAATAAAATAGCGACGGTAGAGCTTTCTAGACTATTGAAAAAAGGTTGCAACGCATCATTATCTGTAAAGACGTTTTTAAAATTATCTAAGCTATAGCTATAATTCAATCCCGGTTGCATTAACGCACCTTCTGGAATTAATGATAATATAAATAATGAAACAATTGGTAATGCAATGGCAATACAAAAAATAATTACAATACTAAAAGTTCCATGATCATGATTTTTATTATCAAAAGAAATAATTGATTTTATAGCACCTTTTGTTCTTCCTGTAAGCGGTTGTTTATTTCTGTACCAATTCAAAAATGCCAGAAAGATGATGGATATAACAGTTAATAGAATCGATAGAACCGCCGCGTAAGAATTGTCTCCATTTATTTTTGCGTAATATATAGCTGTTGTTAGAAATCTGTCGGCACCGCCAAAAATAAATGGTGCAGAAAACGATGCCATACTTGCCATGAATGTAAGTAGCGATGCGCCAATTAACGATGGTAGAAGTTGAGGCAAAATAACACTATAAAAAGTTTTTAATTTTCCTGCACCCAAGGTATACGAAGCCTCTACAGTACTATTGTCTAAATTTTTAAAAGCGGCACCTGTAAAAAGAAAAAATAACGGGTAAAAAGAGTATAGGTGTAATGCTATAATAGCAAACCAGCCATCAAACTTAAAAGAAGTAAAAGGTAGAATTTTTAACAGCAATCCGTTTTCTCCCAACAAAAATAAAAAACACATAACGCCTACCATTGGCGGAATGGCAATTGGCAATAATGTCATTGTTGAGAAAAAAGATTTAAAGGCAAATTTTTTATATTGAAAAACATATGCCAGCCAAACACCAATTATTGCACTGCCGATAACGCTAACGACTGATAATAATATTGAATTGAAACATGCGGTAAAAACGGTTTTGTCAAACAGTTGATCGTAAGTTCCTTTCTGCGAAACGCTTTGTGCTAACAACTGACAAAGCGGATAAACAATATAGCCTACAACAAAAAATATTACTATAACAGTTAATAATATTTTAGCTATTGAATATTTTTTTGTCATGTTAGATGATCACTTGAATATTTTCTGTGGCCGCAGATAGTAAAATACCTTCTCCGATTGCGAAGGATTGATTTGATATTGTTGCCAAAACTCTTACAATCGTTTCATCATAGCTTAATATATATTCTGCAAAAGGCCCGGCAAATAAAATATCTTTTATAATTATGGCAGATCGATCCTTTGTTTTATGAATAGCCAAGTGTTCTGGTAATATAGCTGCAGTTTCTTTATCATTAATAGTGCAATTAAAGAGAGCTGCAGCGTTCTTTTTAGTGAAAAAATTATAATGCCCAACAAACTGTGCGACAAATTTATTAGCGGGCTTAAAATATATTTCTTTAGATGTTCCTATTTGTGCAGTTATGCCATTTTGTAATACAGCAATCTCATCAGATAAAGAAAGTGCTTCTGATTGATCGTGTGTTACATAAATGGAAGTGATACCTATTTCGTTTTGTAAACGTTTGATCTCATTTCTTGCTTCTATTCGTAATGAATAATCAAGATTTGATAATGGCTCATCAAATAAAATTAATTGCGGTTGCATTACAATTGCCCTTGCTAATGAAACACGTTGTTGTTCTCCTCCACTTAATAATGAAACGTGTTGATTCTTTTTATTTAAGAGATGTACTTTCTCAAGAACATCATCTACCTGTTTATTTATTTCAGTTGATGCAACTTTTTTTATTTTAAGACCATAAGCGATATTCTCAAAAGCAGTCATGTGAGGAAACAGCGCGTAGTTTTGAAATACAATACCAATGTTTCTTTTTTGTGGCGGAAGATTTGTGATATCAATACCATCTAATATAATTTGTCCGGAATCAGGAAATTCAAGTCCCGCAATAATTCTAAGCAACGTAGTTTTACCACATCCGCTCGGACCAAGGAAAGAAAAGAAATTTCCTTTTTCTATTTTGATAGACAGATCATTTAAAACAACACTATCTACAAATTTTTTGCTGATATTTTTTATTTCTAAGAATGCCAATTGATTGTTTTTACTTTTTGTTTTTGCCTTTTTACTTTATTTATTTGTCTTCACTGTAGCATCCCATTTTTTCATCCATTCCATTTCATTATCTGCCACTACATCCCAATCAACATCCAGTGTTTTATAAGTGGTATTTTTTAACCAATCAGGAAAACTATCACGAGGAATATCGGTACGTGACGGAATGCGATAATATTTTTGCGCCTGTATAAGCAGACTTTGTTGCGTTGTTACAAATTCGTAAAAACTATCTGCCAGCGCTTCATTTTTTGTTCCTTTGATAATGGCAATTCCATCTGTTAATACTACTGTTCCACTTTGCGGGATATTGTATCCGAAGGGATAGTGGTACTTATCTTTTTGTAAAATCATATCAGGCATGTTCCACAAAGTAACAACTTCGTTTTGTCCACCGAGTTTGTTGTACATCTGTGTAGGATCTGCAGCATATGCAATTGTGTTTGAATCCAATTGTCTTAACCATTTCCATCCTTGCTCTTCATTACCTATCTGAGCAACGGAACGCGCTAGCATCGCACAGAATATGGCTCTTAAAGTTCCTGAGGCTAATGGATTTCTGAAGACAATTTTTCCGCGCCATTCTGGACTGACAATTTCGTTCCAATCTTTTGGCGCTTTATCTGCTGACAATGTGTTGCTATTAAAAGCAATCACCTGCGGTGTAGAAAAAGTACCGTACCAAAAATCATTTTTGCTTTTTGCATAGACAGGAACATTATCGGACCATGTTGGTTTATACTTTTGCAACAGTCCCAATTTTTCTGCACGGATGAACATCGTTGATGGTGAGCCCCACCAAATATCAGCTTGCGGGTTTTGCGATTCGGTGCTAACTCTATCAAATACTTCCTGTGAACCCATATCGAGCCATTGTACATCAACATCAGGATGTGAAATCTCAAACAGTTTTTCAAATTCACTCAACATTTCTTTTCCGTGCGGGGAATAGATGACTAGTTTTTGTTTTGCTTTTTTTGAATGGCAGCTTGATAGCAACAATATTCCTGCAATTGAAAACCACAAAAAATGTAAAATATTTTTTTTCATTGTCTACTGTCCTGGAATTAAACTATTCAAATGATCAAAAAATAATTTTGTTTTATTAAACTGATTTGGATCGTTGATATCATAATACCAATAAGTTTCATAATCTCCTTTGTTCATGAGGTTTTGCATAGAGCCTTGCGACTTATGTTCTGCAATTTCCCAATTTACTATTATCTTATAAGTAAGTTGATTATTGTATCCAAATGTTACCGTTTTATCAATAATAAAAGAAGGTTTGCCAATTGATATTTTAGTAAAGGCATAATCTTTTAATTGAGTAAATGTTTGTTGTACGGTATCTGTTTTATTTGCGAAACTTACTGACAAAACAATTGGCTTTTCTGTCTTAAGTGTACTAATGGTTTTTAATGTTAAGATAGTAGCAGCTTTATGTCCACCATGTGTTCCGGGTACTGGTAATAAACAAAAAACATAATCGTATTTATTAGCGATCATGATATCTTTTAATCTTTGCTGCACCCACGCAACGTTCCAGGATGTATCTAAAGGTTCATGTTCATCCAAACCATAATGCGCATCTTTTTGATCAAGAAAATAAAAATTTCTGATACCGATAATTTTCCCCGCGTTCATCAATTCCTGCTTCCTTATTCTTGGTAAGTTTTCTCGACCGCTTTTTTCATCGGTAAGTTTTATATTATAAATTGATTCAGCTAGCAAAGAATATTTATATCCAGCTTCGCCATTTGTGATAACAACTTCGTCAACAGTTCCGCCTAATTGATGTGTTATTTTATAAATCGTTGCAGACATAGCTGCTTCATCATCAGGATGTGCTACTACCACCAATACTTTAACAGGATCTGTTTTATCTTGCGCAAATGAAAGGTTGAATAAAAAAAATGATAGACAAATAAGTATGGACTTCTTCATAAAGAATATTTCTAACTATAAATATAGTTGAAATTAGTCCGTATTAAACAGTAGGAAATAATCAGGCAAGAAGCTTACAACATTATGACAAAAGGTCGAATTGTTCTTTAGCAAAAGATTTTAGTAATGGGAAAAATTCATCATAACAAATTTGAATATCATTATAATGCCGATTGAATATTTCAAACGCTGTATCCGAATCTGTGAGATAAGCGGAACGTTTTACCAATCCGGCAAAACTATTTTTCATTCCTTGGGGAAATTTGTAATTGTATAGCCAGTCTTCCTTTTTCATGTATGGAACCATTCGCTGAAAGGTTTCTGGAAGCAGATCAAAATGAGCATCCAATACTGCGTATACCTGAGCTCCGAAACTTTTTAATGCGGCATCATTTTCAAATTGATTAGTATCGTTAGCTAAAAAATGGTCATAACATACATCGCCAAACGCACCCGCATATAAACGGTAATCATCTTTAAAAAAAGATTTTAATTTTTTTGTAACGGGATGAGAATCAGTAAAATCATCAATACTTCTATGCAATAACATTCCTTTGTGAACAGCATCAGGATAATCGAATTGTTTTTTCCCTTTTACATAATCATTGATCATGTTACCAACCAGTAGTTCGGGTTGATCGAAAGAAAGATATGCGTGGGCCAATAAATTCATATAGTTAGTATAGCCTCATAAAGATAAGGGGTTTATACAGTAATAATAAGTCAGTATTAACAGTTTGCATGGATGAGTTTTACTGGTATTAAAAAACTATTTTTGCCATTCTAAATTTTAAAAAATGACTAAGGGACCAGTTTCACAATTTGTAGAGCATCATTACCGTCACTTTAATGCTGCGGCTTTAATGGATGCTGCTAAAGGATATGTAACACACCTTGATGAAGGTGGTAAAATGATGATAACACTTGCCGGTGCTATGAGTACAGCTGAGTTAGGAATTTCTTTGGCGGAAATGATACGTCAGGATAAAGTAAGTATTATCAGTTGCACCGGTGCTAATTTGGAAGAAGATATTATGAATTTGGTAGCACATAGTCATTATAAAAGAGTGCCTAATTATCGTGATCTAAGTCCGCAGGAAGAATGGGACTTGTTAGAGAACCACTACAACCGTGTTACAGATACTTGTATTCCTGAAGAGGAGGCATTTAGAAGATTGCAACAGCATATTCATAAAATTTGGAAAGATGCCAATGATAAAGGCGAAAGCTATTTTCCACATGAGTACATGTATAAAATGTTGTTGAGTGGTGTGTTGGAACAGTATTATGAAATTGATCTGAAAGACAGCTGGATGCTGGCGGCAGCAAAGAAAAATATTCCGATTGTAGTACCGGGATGGGAAGATAGTACGATGGGAAATATCTTTGCTTCATACGTTATCAAACAGGAATTAAAATCTATCACCATGAAAAGTGGTATTGATTATATGGTTTGGTTAGCTGATTGGTACAGAAATAATTCTGCGGGAAAAGGCGTTGGTTTCTTCCAGATCGGTGGTGGTATTGCGGGTGATTTTCCTATCTGCGTTGTACCAATGATGTATCAGGATCTTGAATGGCACGATGTTCCGTTCTGGAGTTATTTCTGCCAGGTGAGTGATTCTACAACATCTTATGGATCTTATTCCGGCGCGGTTCCTAACGAGAAAATTACGTGGGGTAAATTAGATATTACAACGCCTAAATTTATTGTAGAAAGTGATGCAACAATTGTTGTTCCTTTGATTTTTGCGTGGATATTAGGTTGGTAGGATTATATTCAAATAAACTTACAAAAGAGATCACAGTTATAAACTCGGTCTCTTTTGTTATTAAAGCTACTGTATCATATAATAATTTTATTTCTTCTCCAGCCCGTATTTTTCCTTTAGATCGAAAGCTAGTTGATTAAAATAAACTTCTTTAGAGAAATATTGTTCGAATATTTGCCTGCATTTATTTTGATATTCAGCACATTTGCCGGAATGGTGTATGCTTTTCATTTTCTTAATACAAGCAGCAGCACTTTTTTCAAATACTATAAATTTATTCCAGGGAATTCTGTCTGAAAATGGAAGCAGCATATCTGTATTTACTAAAACAGGAATCCTGCCGGCAGCCAATGTCTGATAAAAACGCATCGAAAAATTACCAGCACCTCTGTTACAAATAATGAATTGGTTTACTTCCATATTTCTATAAAAGTCAGCACTAAGTTTTGCATCATATTGAGAACCACCCCAGAATTTATCTCTTACAATAAAATCGCAAATAACATCTTTATCTCTTCGCAGCTTCCTGACAATTTTTCTCCGGGGTTTTGAAAGCAATCCGCAAAAACCTATAGTTGGGAATGTTGTTGTTGCAGAATTATCAAA
>DATHNB010000002.1:0-2656 GCA_035486495.1 Ferruginibacter sp.
AGCATCCCCTTCGTCTTCACAAGCACAACAATCAAATAGCAATACAACTGCTGCAATAAACCCTGCTGCCAATATGAAAAAACTGACAGCTGCTAAACCAAAATCTGCCTAATTTTTATGAACGATACACTACAACCAATTGTACATATTGCAAAAGCATTTGCACGTGAAAATTATAATGAAAATTATGGTGCGCCACATTTGTTGCGTGCATTATTGCATAATGAATCTGGACTTGTTGGTTTTATAGAAGCTTTGGATAAAGATATTTATTACCTGCGCGATTGGGCCGAAGTACGCATTGACGAATACTCAAAAATAACATCCCTACCCGATGATCCGCAACCGGATGATAAAGCCGATGCAGTATTCGAAGAAGCTGATGAAGTTCGCTTACGTTTTGGTTTTGAAGAAATATCACCGTTATGTGTTCTTGCTGCAATCACTAAAGCGCATACTTGTTTTAGTCCTGACCAATTAAAATCTTTCCCTCTAAAAGAGAAAGAAATTTATAATTGTTTCTCTTCCACTAATACCTCAACGAATACTTTTCTCGCTCCCGAAACTGATAATAAAAAAGAAGTTAGATCACAAGAAAACCTAAAAAAATTCTGCACAGATAAAACAGCATTGGCACGTCAAAAAAAATTAGATCCCATTATAGGCCGTGAAGCAGAAACACGACAAATGATCGAAATATTGGGCCGTCGAAGTAAGCCAAATGTAATTATTACCGGTGAACCTGGTGTTGGAAAAACCGCATTGGTAGATGGATTTGCACAAGCCATCATTGAACAAAATGTTCCCGAACATTTACAAGGAGCTATTTTGTTAGAGCTCGATCTTGGTTCACTCATGGCCGGCGCCTCATACAAAGGCGAAGTAGAAGATCGCCTCAAAAAAATTATAGCAGAATTAAAAAGTCTTGATAAAGCTGTGTTATTTATTGATGAGATACATGTGTTATTAGATAGCAAGGGCCCGATGGGCAATGGTGCAGGAAACATGTTGAAACCGGAATTAGCACGGGGAGAAATTACAGTGATCGGTGCAACTACATTAGAAGAATACCGCAAAATGATTGAACCCGAACAAGCCTTCAACAGACGTTTTGAATTGTTACAAATTTCAGAACCTGATATACAGGCTGCTACAAAAATGGTTTCCTTACTTGTTCCGCATTACGAAGCACATCATCATTTAAAAGTAGCTAAAGAAGCTGTGGTTGAATGTGTACGCTTAGCAAAACGTTATATAAAAGATAAGCGTCTACCCGACTCCGCGCTTGATCTTCTTGATCGCACTATGGCGGCCATACACATGATGGAAGAAACAAGTGAAAAAGAATTAGCAACAGCGAAAGAAGATCTAGAAAAAATAAAGAATAATTCAGATCTAGATGAAATAGAAAAAGTTGCTGAACTATTGTGGTTCAACCGTATGCTCAAAGCAAAATTGAGTCCTGTACTTTACGGAGCATTAAATGATGAAACAGAAGTAGAAAAATTAACCGGCACTTCTACAATAATTAATTACTTAAATAAAATACTAAATGATCTGACTGTTTTGTCGAAGAATAAAAAAGAAACAGTTACTAAATTAGAAATAGCATCCGTAGTAGCAGCTAAAACCGGCATTCCAATCGGTAAAATACAAACCGGTGAAAAAGAAAAATTGCTTAACATGGAAACCTACCTCAAACGCAGAATGGTTGGCCAGGAACATGCATTAAAAAGTATTAGCGAAGCTATCATAGAAAGCAGAAGTGGTATTAATAAAGCCGGTCAACCAATTGGTTCATTCTTTTTATTAGGACCAACTGGTACAGGTAAAACGGAATTGGCAAAGTCAATAGCTGAATTGCTTTTTAATGATGAAAAAGCAATGATACGTTTTGACATGAGCGAATTTAAAGAAGAACATTCAGCCGCGTTACTATATGGTGCACCTCCAGGGTATGTTGGATATGAAGAAGGTGGTATGCTCGTAAATAAAATTCGTCAACAACCATATTCAGTTGTATTGTTTGATGAAATAGAAAAAGCGCATCCATCTGTTTTTGATGTGTTTCTACAAATAATGGATGAAGGACATATACATGATAAGCTTGGTAAAGAAGGTGATTTCTGTAATTCCCTTATTCTCTTTACATCGAATATTGGTAGTGATTTTATTGTAGAGAAATTTAATAAAGATGAAGTGCCGGCATCAAATGAACTGATGGATCGCATGAGTCAGCATTTTCGTCCGGAATTTTTAGCACGTATTACTGAGATTGTTCCCTTCGGTCCTATTAACGAAAATATGGCGACACAAATTTTCGATATACAAATGCGCAGCCTGCATGATGTTTTAGAAAAACAAAATATCATTTTGAAAATAACTGATCCGGCAAAAAAACATTTAGCTCTAACAGGATTCACTCCTAAATATGGTGCAAGACAAATAGGTGGTGTTATACGACAACAAATAAGAAGGCCGGTTTCGAAAATGATAGTATCAGGACAAATAGAAAAAGGAAGCGAAGTGATTTTGTCTTTACATGAAGAAAAGTTAGACTGGAAAATAAATAAAGTTTAATGTTTTTAATGAATATAGAAAGAGAGATAATAAATTAAAAAAGACCTCTTGATAATTGTTCAAAAAATAAAAGCAA
>DATHNB010000003.1:0-2885 GCA_035486495.1 Ferruginibacter sp.
AGACTTCCTTCAACCGTTTTAATTCCGATTGCGAATTAGGAAGAATGAAGTTTGCTTTTTTCAATACTTCAATGATACTTTTGCGCTGACCTATCAATAGGTAGTTGATGGTTGGGCGATGGTCCTTTCCTACTATCCAGCGGGCGATAGTTTTAAAATATTCCATGCTATCTGCCGACAGAAATGCAAAAATGGCGCCTATTCCTTTTCGGTTATATTTATAATAATCGCCGTAAGTGCAAAATATGGTTGAGACTACAAATGGCATTTTAGCTAATTCGCTATGGTGGACAATGTCTGCCGGACGTGGGATACCAAAAAAATGAAGCAGATCATATTTTTCGTAAGGTATCAAATCTATTGATCGCAGAATATCAACTTCAATACCCATGCGCGTTAGCTGTCGTGCTGTTTGCTCTATTTGTACGGTATCACCTCCTGCTATTGTATATAAGTTCAATCTCGTAACAAATGCTACTTTCATTTTTATTTATTAATAACGTACCCCAAAAGTTAAAACGGGAGATCGGTCAAAGTTAAATATTTAATTTAATACTTTAAATTGGTACAGGCAATTATGATAT
Organism: Ferruginibacter sp.; assembly: GCA_035486495.1. Lineage (GTDB taxonomy): Bacteria > Bacteroidota > Bacteroidia > Chitinophagales > Chitinophagaceae > Ferruginibacter. Next base: position 585 of record DATHNB010000003.1, read on the forward strand.
ATCGAATTTATATAGCAAAATCCAATTTACCATACCATAAAAACCGTTCTAAATTCCACTGCGCCGCTGAATAGTAAATGCTTTTCACTACCTTTTTGTGCCATTAGTTAAGCAACCTTGCCTGGCAAATTAATTCAAGCTTTTAATCCTGTTTCTTATTTTGTATAACGTTTGCGTCTTTTGGAATTGTTACAAACTGACTTGTAAAAGCAACTTCAATTGATTAATATTGTATAATTCTGCATTTACTACCTAATGAATAATGAAGTAAAAATCTATGCTTAAAAATTTCGCAATAAAGATTTCCACAAAGAATAGACAAAAAAAATATGATTATTTTTTAGAACAAATGCAACCTAATAAGGATACTAAAATTTTGGATGTCGGTTTCACAGATGACGATCCTTACCCCGGTATTAATTTTCTTGAAAGAAACTATCCTTATAAAAAAAACATAACAGGGCTTGGAATAGAGGATGCACCTAAATTTAAGAAAAGTTTCCCTGAAGTAACCGTCGTATTATATGAAGGAAGTTATTTCCCTTTTACAGATAATGAATTTGACATAGCCTGGTCAAATGCCGTAATTGAACATGTGGGTAACTACGGCAAGCAAATACTTTTCCTTAGTGAATTGATTAGGACAAGTAAAAGCATTTTTGTTACGACTCCTAATCGTTGGTTTCCTATTGAGGTTCATACCAGGCTACCTTTTTTGCACTATTTCCCAAAAAAATATTTTGATAAAATCCTTCGGATTATAGGTAAAACGTGGGCATCTGGCGATTACATGAATTTACTTAGCATAAATGATATAAAAAAGATGTTAAACGAGCTTAATATTAAAAATTACTCTATTAAAAGGAATAGAAAGTTCTTCTCAACGATGGATTTTGTTTTAATTGTAAAGCAAGAATAAAAAACAATTGCGCAGGGTATATCATATCGGCAAATACTTTTATTTTATTAACGTATAACAGCCGGTATGGGCAAAATAAAAACTTTTATATTGCAGGTCCTTGAATCCCTGAAATTTGAAATAATTCATATTGTTGCAAACATACAGTGGCGTTATATGTTCTTATCTTCAGTGTGGGGCCTAAGCTTTTTCACGTATTAGATTTATATTAAATTAACAGTTGTTTTGAAAAAACATAATGATAATAAAGTAAAAAAGGTTAATTTTGGGAATTGAACTCTAAACTGAAAGTTATCTTGTAGTTATTATTATATATCTACCAGTTTGTAATAATAACGAGAACATCCATATGAAGGAAAAAATTTATATTGCAGGTGCAGGCGGAATGCTCGGGGAAGCTTTTTACCGTGTCTTTAAAGATGATTACGAAATTAAATGCACTGATAAAGATGTAAACGAAAAATGGCTCAGCTTCTTAGACTTTCGTGATTTCGAAAAATATAAAAAAGATGTAGAGGATTTCAATCCGGATTACCTGTTTCATTTAGGTGCATATACGGACCTTGAATTTTGTGAGCTTAACTTAGAAGATACTTATCTTACCAATACAACATCTGTAGAAAACGCAGTTTTTATTGCCAATAGGTTAAATATACCGATGCTATATATTAGTACCGCTGGTATATTTGATGGAAAAAAGGATTTTTATGATGATTGGGACGAACCAAATCCTCTTGGTCATTATGCGCGTTCTAAATACATGGGCGAACGATATGTTCGCGAACATGCAAGCAGGTATATTATTTGCCGTGCAGGCTGGATGATGGGTGGAGGGCCTGATAAGGATAAGAAATTTATCAATAAAATAATTAAACAACTTGCAAGCGGAAAACGTGAATTGTATATTGTAAATGATAAAGATGGAACACCAACCTTTACCGTTGACTTTGCTAAGAATGTTAAGCTATTGATAGAAAAGGAGTATTGGGGCTTGTATAACCTGGTTTGTAATGGTGAAACCAGCAGACGTGAAGTTGCTGAAGAACTAGTAAATATATTAGGATTGGAAGATCAGGTTACTTTTCATGAGGTTAGCTCAAGCTATTTTAAGGATACATATTTTGCACCAAGGCCAACCTCAGAACGGTTGATAAACAGGAAGCTTGAACTGAGGAACATGAATATTATGCGCGACTGGAAAATTGTATTAAGAGAATATATTGACGATTATTATACTGATTACCTTAAAGGAAAAATTCATTTAATAAAAGAGGATATCACTATTTTATAAGTACTTACCTCGTAATGCGTATCGCCGCTTTTGGTTTCCGGTCAATCCCCCCTTCGAAAGGGGCCGCCGGGGCAGATAAATTTGCCCTTGA
>DATHNB010000004.1:0-6064 GCA_035486495.1 Ferruginibacter sp.
ATCAATTGCTCTTATTGTCCATACCCATCTTATTTCTTCCCTGGCATCACCTTCAGTTAGTTCTAACATTTCTAACAACGCCAGACTATCATAATAAAACAAGCGCTCGGCTATTTCGATTGTATTGCTGCCATATCTTTCCAACTCTCTCGTATAAATATCAACCTGTTGTTTCCAGATAAATCCGTCATTGATAAAAGGTTGCAGGTAAATATCTATCAGCTGTATCATCTCTCCAATCTTATTTATATCAACCAGATGAAATCTTAAACGGATATGAAATTCAGGATCGTTGTACCTTATAAAAAAATATTGATCGATCAATCCTAAACGCAACAATTCATCTGTAAGCGGCTTAATAGCTTCAGCTAAAATTTTATCTGCTGTTTTTAAACCACAATACAATTTATAATAGGTCCATTCAGATCCCAGAGAAAAAGACTTTTTTATGTTAGGATCGATTTCAGCCGTTTTATGTACGCGCACAGTTTTTTCAACAGCTGCTTCTTTAAAAAGTGTAGCAACAAATTGATTCGAATAAATATGTTGCTGTTTATCCGAAATGCTATTGATAGGATATATAAACTCTTTAAGAATAAAACTGCTTCTCTTTCTAATTGTATTTATCCAAACAGTAACGGACAGTTTATTTTCTAAATCAACAGGCAATTCGTTATCACCATCAGTTAATATCACGTGCTGAGGTAGTTGATGCATCTGCCTGAAATGCTGCACATCTTCCATAACAATATTGTCACTTTTTATTAGCTGTTTAATATCCTGATCTGTAAAGGTCCATTTTGCCAAAGAGAGTATCATGTTATTATACATTACACGTGGCAATGCTTTGTATAACTGATCAATGCTTCCCCAATGAAAGCTAAGTGTATTAAGCATATCCTGTGTTTGCAAGTCACATAAAAATTGATAGACAGGTAACGCATTAAAATGAAAATTATGTGCCGAACTTAAACGTGGTATAATTTGCTTATTTAATCTTTTTGAACGTAAAAAAATGATACCGCCTTTTATTGATATATATAGATCGCTTACATCAATTTGCTTTTCGATTGCTACAGCAGATTGTGCCAGATAAGGAATTTCATATTCTCTAAAAGCCGGACGTATCAATACATTCCCTGCCCTGTTTTCCGGCAAATGAACAATTTCTGCATAGATAGCTTCGGGTTTATTTTCCTGTTCCTTTGCAGCTATATCGTCTAATATTTTATTTATTCTTACATCCGTATGCGCGAATCTTCCTAACAGACTTGCTGCCGTTGCATTTCCTATCGCATCTAGTTGTATAAGATTAGTAGTATTATCGATAACTTTAAACATCACCGACATTGAGGCTGGTAAATCTTTCCAGTTAATCTCTAATTCTTTTATTTCCTCATCAGTTATTGTAATGCAGTTGTTATTTGTTTTTGCCAGTAATTTTTTATGTAAAAATTGTTCAACCTTACCCCAACTCAAATGGGGTACTTCTTCCTTTGAAGGGATGATCAAATTGTCTATTAACGGCGTTAAATATCCTGCATCACTATTCAAATAACCTATTCCTGTTTCTGTATCTAATACTTGCAGCAGCGACATTTCTTCATCACCATATTTATTATAAAAATTTGCTGAAAAAGATTCGAGGTTTTTATTTTTATTAAAAATGGATAGTTTATTTAACACCTGCAAAACATCCTGCAGCTGATCCTGGATAGCAGTATCAACACCACCTGCATCAATTTGCATTCTACTGTCTAATTGAAATACCCTACTTTCATCGAGTATCGGCTCCACTTCATTTAGCAATGCAATGATCTCTCTGTATGTTGATACATAATCAGTTTTTCCCGATGTAATATTTTCCAATTTGTGTTGTACTTCATTTAGTATAGCAAGCGTTGGTTGTACATCTGGATTTTGTACTGATATTCTTTGCAGTGTTGTTATTATTTGCGATAAAAGGCCATTTCCTGTTAACTTTGGATCCAACTCACTCGTAATCACTTGTGCATCAATCAGATCATACACAAACGATTTTGCTTCGTCTTCACTAATATCTTCATCAACAATTAACGATATTAACTCGCTTATTTTTTTACCATTTTTAGCGGCACTGATAATCTTAGTCAGATACTCACTCTGTTGTACTGCAGTGATCTGATATTTTTTTGATCCGTCAACAAACAGGTATTCAACATATCTTAATTCATCTCCAATTTTGTAAGCGCTATTGTTTACATAATAAGTCAGCAATTCTGTAACGCCGGGAGCACTGGCTATTTTTTGTGCCAGTATGCATAAATAATGCATATCCAGTCTAACGTATCTTTCCACAGCATTCGCATCTAATATTATTTGTGTTGCATTATTTTTCCATTCTACAAAACTACATCCGGAGAATAAACCAAAAGGTGTACAACGAGTGCTGCTTCTCAGATAATACTTGGTAAGCGTTGCTGTAAGTTTTTCTATTTTTTTAGGATTAATATCTCCTTGTTTCCATTTGATGCATTCATCATACACAACAGGAGAAGCAATATAGATCGATTCCAAAAATGTAGGATCGGATAATAATAAGACGGGTAATGTTTGCGCTGTCAATTCACCCGGCAACGGTAAACGTGGCGTCCTTAAAACCAGGTCAGGATGGAAGTAGTATGTGGTTTTATTACTCATGTTAACTTTTCATTCGTTTATTTATATCTGCTATAGCACTTGGTCTTGCTACTTCTTGTTTAACATTTTTCTTTCCAAATTTATAAGTGAACTGTAATTTTATAAATCTTGATTCTGCTTTATAATTAACCTTTTCATCTATTCCCATAAAATTAGTACCATAATTCATTACCTCAGTATTAAAAATATCGGTTAGAGAAAGGGTTAATTTTCCTTTATCATGCAGTACCGTTTTTTGAACTCCCGCATCACTTCCAAAAGCTGGCCTTGCCACATAAACACCAGAAGGAATAGTAGAATGGTAGTTAGCAGCTAATTCAGCTCCCCATCCTTTATTGAATTTGAATGTATTTTGTAATTGCGCCAGGTAAACCAATCCATCATTCCCATTATTAGCCATACTTCCATTTTCATCGTTATTATAATTCAAATATCCTACTTCACTTGATATATTAAGGTTCCAGAATTTATGTATGGTAACTCCCCAATTAGCTGAAAAATAAAACATATCTACTTTACTGATATTTCCCGAAATAACTCCTACAGAATTATTGGCTCCTGTAGCTACAAGAGCAGTAATATCATTTACAGCGCGCACATAATTGACGGTTAGATTCAATGTTTTTTTGTACATATATGTTGCACTGAAAGTATTATCTATTTCCGGTTTTATGTAAGGGTTTCCGGCAAAAAAACTGTACCTGCTTATATATACTATAAACGGATTGATCATATCAAAATCAGGACGCTGGACAGTTTTGTGATACCCAATACTAAAAACATTATTTTCATTTTTTGAATATTGCACAAACACGTTAGGGAAAAAACCAAAATAGCTTGAGTCACGTGTTTGACTTTTTGTTACAAGATTACTACGTGTTACAGTTTCTTCACCTCTTAATCCTATAATGAACTCGCATTTACCAAATGTTTTATTGCATGAAATATATCCCGCAGTTATATTTTCATTATAAATAAAATGATTGGTCTGAGTAGTATCAACTAACCAGTCTGCTCCACTTTGATATTGCCACAACACGTTATTATTGGTTTCTGTATGGGTTGTTTTTACACCTGCATCTATTCGCCCGTTTTTAATTGGATTACTATAATCCGCAGCGAAAGAATATACATTATTATTACCTGGAGATGAATCTCTAAGCACATATGGTGGCTGATACTGAACTTTATCTATTGTATAATAATTAGTAGTATAATTATCGGTCCATCTTTTTTTGTAATTGAAATAATCTGCGTTGAAGGTTAAATTTTTCCCTGAAGTATCAAACGTAGTTTTATAATAAGCATTTACGCTACCGTAGGAAAATATTGCATGCCCATTCATGGCCACTGTAGAAAAACTATCCGGCACAGGAGCCGCGTGAGCAAGTATTATAGTATCTATAGAATTACGGCTCCTAAAATTAGTATATCCAGTAAATAAAATTCCTGCAGCACTATTTTTACTGATCGCATAATCCGCTCCTAATTTATAATCATTGTTATACCGTATTCGTTGTTCCTTATTATTTTCAAAGATCTGATCTGTTGTAGTTAACGAACGATCAGACTTCATATCATACCATTGGTCGTTATGCTCGTAGCTATAGTTCCCATATATATTTACGTTGTTCTTTCTATAATTCAGACTAAGTCCTCCGTTATAACGAAGTTGATCACCCTCACCTATAGCTCCTGTGAATGTACCATTTAAACCATAGCTATTGTTCTTTGCCAATTTAATATCTATTACACTATGCGCATTGGCATCATACTTTGCTGATGGATTTGGAATGATCTGTATTTTATCAATGTCGGTTGCAGGCATGTCAGAAAGCATCTGCTTCAGATCACTACCACTTAAATAAGTTGGTCTGCCATTGATCAATACCAAAGTAGGCCTATTTCTGAAAGTGAGGCCATTCAATGTTTCTGTAACACCCGGAGCCCGCTTAACAACATCATACGCGCTACCATTTACAGCAATAGGACTCTGCGCCACATTAAGCGTAATAAGATTAGTGTTATATTCCACAAAAGCTTTTCTACCAGTTACCACTACCTGATTAAGATCTTTATCTCCTTTATTTAATTGTATCGTATCCAACAATGTATTCGTTGTATGATTCAAAACCTCTACTCCTACACTATAATCATCAAACCCGATATAACTAACAGTTAATATATAATGACCATCCGGTATATTATTAAAACTAAAAGACCCACTATCCTGAGTAACAGTTCTATTCACTACACTATCTTTAGTGTTTTGCAAACTAATACTTGCTTTAGAAAGCGATTTACCAGTTGCTCTATCAATTATTGTTGATGCTATCTGTGCTTTAGTAATTCCCGCAATCAATATAAATATGTAAAGGCACGTTAGTCTTCTCATTATTGTCCAAACATACCCGAACACTTCTCTTTTATAAAAAAAATTACATATAAAAGGATATTATAGATGTAAAACGGAATATTAATAATAGATTAATATTCAAATACTATTTGTGAACACATTTTGTTGTATCTACAATACTTATAATCCCGACAATCCTGATCAATAAAACAAAAGCTGAAATAGGTGGAAGAGGAATAAAATACAAATCCCTATCAACATTGAATTGCAGGGATTTGTATTTTAATTGGTGACCACGTTAGGGTCCTAACTATGTATTGTAAAAAATTATTTTTGGGAGTGCCTGTCTTACTTATAAACAGATAGTCGGCGGGTTCTACTCGTCAACTCCCGCATTACTCCCCCCCCTGAAAGTACTATTAATACTGATTTTATAATTATAACAATAACGTGTGACTTTTTTGGGCTATCCGTGAAATAAAATGATCATTACTTGGCATGCGTACCATTATATTTTAAAGTAAGCAAAGTAATATCATCGAACTGATTTGCCTCACCAATATATTCGTTTACATGCTGCAATAAGGCTGTGTTTATCTTAGCAGGACTCTCTTTCATCAACGATGATTTTATCAAAGAAATAGTCGGCTCAATAGTAAATCTTTTCTCGTCCATATTTTGTGCATCTTCAAGTCCATCAGTATATAGAATAAATGTATCACCCGGATTTAATTTAAAAGATGATGAATGATAAGGAAAATCTTCCATCAAACAAATAGGCAATCCGCCGTCTTTCTTTTTCAACACTTCAATTTCATTGGTTCCATTTCTGACTATCAACGGCTGTTCGTGACCACAATCTACGTATTCAACAATACCTGTTTTCAGATCAAGTATACATGCAAATACGGTTACAAACATCAGCGAAGGATTATCTTTTGAAAGCATGTTGTTGATCTTAATGATCTGCTTTGTTATATCAGCATCCGGATTATCAATAAAATGGGTTTTAAACAACGTACGTGTAAT
>DATHNB010000005.1:0-8583 GCA_035486495.1 Ferruginibacter sp.
TCCTGGTTAGCCAGGCCATGCAGCGGACCAGCTAGACCGTTCATGCCGGCAGCATAGCTTAAATAAGGATCGCTCAGTGCAGAACCTACCAAGTGAGTAGTGTGAGCAGAAACGTTACCACCTTCATGGTCAGAGTGAATAATCATATAAAGACGCATCAACTCTTTAAAGCTCTCGTCTTCAAAGCCGAGCATATGAGCGAAGTTGCCTGCCCAGTCTAACAAACCATTTGGTTGAATATGTTCTCCACCTTTATACTTACGGCGATATATATACGCAGCTATTCTTGGTAAACGCGCTATCAGATCCATTGAATCATCAAAAGCCGCATCCCAATAATCTTTCTTGTTCATGCCCGCCGCATAACGTTTGGCAAAAGTGCTTTCAGTTTGTAAAGCCATGATGGCAATTACAAATTGTGTCATCGGATGACTATTAACAGGCGTAGCCTCGATCGTAGCAAAAACATGGTTAGGGACATGGCTACGGCGCTGCCATACAGAAGTCAATTCATGTACTTCATCATCGTCAGGTAGTTCGCCTAATAACATTAAATGAAATAAACCTTCAGGAAGTGGTTCTGTACCGCCTTTTGCTTTTGGTAATTTTTGTTGTAATTCCGGAATAGTATAACCACGAAAACGAATACCTTCTTGTGCATCTAACAAAGATGTTTCTGTAACCAAACCTGTAATGCCCCTCATTCCCTGGTAGACCTGCGCTAAAGTTACTTCGCCGATTTTTTTAGTGCCATGATCTTTAATCAGTGCTTTTATATCAGCACTAAGTATGTCGGCTTTCGCTTTAAAACTATCCTTCATTTCCACCATAAAATGTTGATTTTTGTATTTTGTGTCAGTTAGTTATCTAGAAGAAGCCTAAAATTACGATGCAACACCTAGCAAAACAAATGTTTTGCGGTAATATTTTTGATACTTATATAAATGGCAAATATTGGGTAATTTTTAATGTTGATGAGTTTTGAGTCAGAGTAAAAACCGCCTTATCTTGCAGGCTAATGACAAAGAGTGTTTTTGCTTTATTGAAGAAGGATCTGTTGCTTGAATTGAGGCAGCAGCATACGTTTTACGGCATATTGTTATATGTCGTGTCTACTATTTTTGTCTTGTATTTATCGATAAGCAAGCCCGAAGCGGATGTGTGGAACGGGCTTTTCTGGATCATTCAATTGTTTGTTTGTGTGAATGCAGTGGCCAAAAGCTTTTTGCAGGAAGGGCGCGGCCGAATGCTTTATTTCTACTCTATAGTTTCGCCGGTTAATTTCATCATTGCTAAACTGATCTACAATATTATCTTAATGTTATTGATGAGTTTGTTGAGTTTGCTATTGTTTTCTATCTTATTACAAGATCCAGTTAATAATATGCTGCAGTTTATCGGAATCGTTTGTTTGGGTGGCATCAGTCTAAGTTTAGTATTTACATTGATGGCAGCTATCGCTGCGAAAGCACAGCAGAATGCAGCATTGATGGCTATTCTGGGGTTTCCATTAATTATCCCACAATTATTATTATTGATAAGATTATCTAAAACCGCATTTGGTGAGGTCTTCAGAGAAGGTGCTGTTATGCAGATAGCCTTATTATTAGCGGGGCTGGATATAATGGTAATAGTATTAGCCGTTATATTATTCCCATTTTTGTGGAAAGAGTAGTTTCTTAAAAACTTCAATTCAAACCTATGATCATCCTAATTTTTATTAATACAGGTGTATTTTTTCTCCTTTCATTACTTCATATTTATTGGGCAATGGGAGGCAAGAATTATCTTGATAATGCAATTCCTGTTGAATTAACTGGCGAAGTTATTATGAGTCCTTCCCGCGTTACCACATTATTTGTAGCCTTAATACTTTTATTATTTGCAGCAATAACTCTTGAAAATATCAACTTTTTTAATATAGATATCAATAGAAAATATATTCATGATGCAACGTTGTTTGTTGGTGTAATTTTTATAATACGTGTTATAGGAGATTTTAAATTTGTAGGGATAACCAAGCGTATAAAAGGGACAAAATTTGCTGTAAAAGACAATCAGGTATATATTCCGCTTTGTTTGATGCTGGGTGTTTTTAATATTATAATTGCGCTATGCCAGAAGCGCTAAATTTTAATTGTTAATTTTTAATTCATCCCTTTCTTTCCCGTAATTTTGCAACCGCACTAACGCTCCAATTTGTTAATGCTTTAATATTGATTCATGAATAAGAAGTGGTGGAAAATATTAGGTGTAGCACTTTTGTTGTACACTTTTACTGCGGGCTTTTTAGTAAAAGTTCCTTACTTGGGCAATTTGTATGAGAGTATCAGAAATTTTTTCTTTCATGTACCGATGTGGTTCGGACAAATTACTTTGTTCTCTATCTCTTTAGGATATTCTATTAAATATCTGCGTTCGCAAAATATCAAAGATGATATTTACGCCATGGAATTTGCTAAGACAGGAATAGTGTTTGGTTTGCTTGGTTTATCAACAGGTGCTATCTGGGCAACATATACCTGGGGCGAACCATGGAGTAATGACCCTAAACAAATTGCAGCAGCAATTGCTATATTGATATACTTAGCCTATTTGGTTTTAAGAGGATCGATGACTGACATTGATAAAAAAGCAAGAATAAGTGCGGTATATAATATTTTCGCCTATTTTATTTACATACCATTGATTATGATTTTGCCAAGAATGGTGCAGTCACTTCATCCAGGAGGAATGGAAGGTTCGAAAGGTGGCGGAAATCCTGCATTGGGCGGAGATAGCTTAGATCCAGGTATGCGTTTGGTTTTTTGGTTGGCAGTAACAGGCTGGGTTATTTTAGGGATATGGATAACTAGTCTTAAAATAAGATTGAATTTATTAAAAGATAAAAATATCATCAATGCGTAAAGGAATATATAAATTGTTATTAGCTTTTGCAGGTCTGTTTATTAATGTTGTTGCATTTGCGCAATACCAAACAGATACAACAAAAACGCTGGTAACAACAACTACTACAGATGATGTTATGCGTAGCAATAATAAAATATATGTAGTAATGGCGGTATGCCTTACTATTTTAGTGGCATTGATTTTGTATCTTATTCGTATTGATAGAAAAATTACGAAGCTGGAAAATCTCAATAAATAAATTACCGCATACGCATTTTAATAGTTTATCGTTATATAGGCAGGATTCAGTGTTCAGTGATTTTTTATTCATCAGTAATAAAATTTTATGGCCGCACAACAACCGTATAGTTTTTTTCAAAACGTAGAAAAGAGTTTCGACAAAGCCGCAAAATTTACAAAATGGGATGCTGGTATTTTAGAGCAGATAAAAGCCTGCAACAGCGTCTACAGAATGCGGTTTCCCATCAAAAGAGATAATGGTAGTATTGAAGTAATGGAAGCTTACCGTGTACAACACAGTCAGCATAAAACGCCGTGCAAAGGTGGTATTCGTTTTAGCGATGCCGTTAATCAGGATGAAGTAATGGCACTCGCTGCATTGATGACGTATAAATGCGCTATCGTGAATGTACCGTTTGGTGGTGCAAAAGGTGGTATTAAAATTAACCCCCGCAATTATTCTACTTACGAATTAGAAAAGATCACACGTCGTTATACATCAGAGCTAGTAAAGAAAAATTTTATTGGTCCGGGTATTGACGTGCCTGCGCCCGATTATGGAACAGGCGAAAGAGAAATGTCATGGATCGTTGATACGTACCAATCTTTAAAACCCGGAGAAATTGATGCTGCGGGTTGTGTTACAGGGAAACCAATTACACAGGGTGGCGTTCATGGTCGTAAGGAAGCAACAGGTTTAGGTGTATTCTTTGGCATACGCGAAGTATGCAATATGCCTGATATCATGAAGAAGCAAGGGCTATCCGTTGGTGTTGAAAATAAGAAAGTGATAGTGCAAGGATTGGGAAACGTTGGTTATTACACTGCAAAGTTTTTTCGTGAACATGGAGCTATAATAGTTTGTATAGCAGAATTTGAGGGCGCTATTTTTAATGCGAATGGATTGAATGAAGAAGATGTTTTTCAACATAGAAAAAAGACGGGATCGGTGCTAGATTTTCCGGGAGCAACCAATATTAAAAAGACCAGTGAAGCACTTGAATTGGAATGCGATATTCTAATTCCCGCCGCATTAGAAAATGTGATCAATGGAGAAAATGCACCAAGGGTCAAAGCAAAAATAGTTGCCGAAGCTGCTAATGGTCCATGTACGCCCGAGGCTGACGAAGTATTTACAAAGAGAGGAGTTTTGGTAGTGCCCGATATGTATTTGAATGCAGGAGGTGTAACCGTAAGTTATTTCGAATGGCTCAAAAATCTTAGTCATGTTCGTTATGGCCGTTTAGAAAAACGCTTTACAGAAAATTTGAATACACATATCTTATCTCAAATAGAAGGATTAACTAATAAAAAAGTGAGTGATAAAGAACGCCAGCTAATTATGCATGGCGCGGAAGAAATTGATTTGGTACATAGTGGACTGGAAGAAACAATGGCGAGTGCCACCAGAGAAATTATGGAGATATGGCAAAGTAATCCTGCTATACCAGATATGCGTACAGCCGCTTACGTTAGTGCCATTAATAAAGTAGCTACTAGTTATGTTGAGTTGGGGATTTTTCCTTAACGGAGAATGGGTAATGAGTAAACGTGAGCTCTTGTCATGCTGAGGAACGAAGTATCTTATTCTTAAAAATAGCAGAATAATGGTGTAGAATTAGATTCTTCGCTTCGCTCTGAATGACAAAAACAAAAAGAGTCAACCAGATCTTCGCTAATCCCAAAAATCCATTAATCCGACGAATCCCAATTCAGACAAACTTCGCAATCAATTCAATCACAAAAATCAGCTTCAATCAACGGTTCAGACAAATGCAGGTAAGGCATCAATCTCAACAAAAGCACCATCCACTTTCTCAAACCCAAAACAAAAACTACCATTCGTAATAACAAGAAAAGGAACAGGTATAGTAATATGATAACGTAGAATCTGTTGCAATACTTTTTCGTTTAAAGGTTCGCTCATTGCCTTGCACTCTATCATCACCCATGGCTGCGAGTTAGAATTATAAACAATAACATCAGTGCGTTTTTTTAATTCTCCCAGTTTCAGTTCTTTTTCAACAGCTATTAAACTTGCCGGATATTTTTTTATTTGAATAAGATATTGAAGGAAGTTTTGTCGCACCCATTCTTCAGGCGTTAGCATTATCCATTGTTTGCGCACGTCATCAAAAATGAATTCTTTATCCTGCTCTTTTTTTATTTTAGGCTGATATGGAGGATAGTCAATTTTGATCATAATGAATGCTAATATTGTAACTTTATGTTAGACAAATTAAAGAATAATAATTAGATGAAGACAAAAGAAGATATCGTAAAGAACTGGTTGCCCAGGTATACAGGAGAAAAAATTGAAAATTTCGGCGAATATATTTTGCTAACCAATTTCAGCAATTATGTAGACATGTTTGCTAAATGGAACAATGTATCTATAGCAGGTATAGGAAGGCCAATGCAATGTGCTACAGCAAATAATATTACCATTGTAAATTTTGGAATGGGTAGCCCGGGAGCAGCCACTATCATGGATCTGCTAAGTGCTATAGAACCCAAGGCTGTATTGTTTTTAGGCAAGTGCGGGGGGTTAAAAAAACAAAATAAAATAGGCGACCTTATTTTGCCAATTGCAGGAATAAGAGGAGAGGGTACAAGTAATGATTATTTTCCACCCGAAGTGCCTGCTCTGCCTGCGTTTGCCTTGCAGAAAGCAATTTCTACAACTATCAGAGATTATTCTTGCGATTATTGGACGGGGACAGTTTACACCACTAACCGTCGTGTATGGGAGCATGATGAAACATTTAAAGAGTATTTGCAAAAAATAAGAGCTTACGCAATCGATATGGAAACTGCCACCATTTTTAGTGTAGGTTTTTATAACAGAATACCAACAGGAGCCTTGTTATTAGTGAGTGATAGTCCAATGGTTCCTGAAGGTGTTAAGACAGAAGAAAGCGATAAAATAGTAACTTCTACTTATGTTGAACAACATTTAAAAATAGGTATCGATTCATTAAAGCAATTAATCAATAATGGATTAACTGTGAAACATCTGCATTTTTAATTATTAGCCGCAATAAAATCTACAATATTTTTTACTAATTCATCTGAGATAGGCAATTCCGGATTTTTATAGGATGCAATATTTCCCGGAGTATCACCGGTTGTTATTATTCGAAATATGTGATTCATATTATCTATTAAAACAAGTTTTGCTGAAGGGTTGGCCCCTGCTAATAATATAGGATCACCAACTGTTATCTGAAGATCATTTGTGCCTTGTAAAATAAGTATCGGGATATGTAAATTCTTTATTTGGATCGCCGGGTCATATTTAAACCACGATATTAGGTAAGGCTGAACGCTCGGACGGAAAATAGAATAATACTCGGTTGGTACGTTTCTAGCCAACATTCCATTTTTTAGACTATCGATTATTGGGAAAGCAATATCCTGTACCTGCTTTGGTTGTGATGCTAGTTGTTTTTTTATTATTATATCAGCAGGCTGTCCGGCACCAGCTATCGAAACAAACATGTCTGCATTTTGTGCAGCGATCATACCGATCAGAGAACCTTCACTATGTCCTATGACTATTATTTTTGTAAATCGATTGTCTTTTTTTAAAAATGATATCCAATCTTTCGCATCATTTACATAAGTATCAAAACGTAAGTCGCTTTCTTTCATAGTAGAGTCGATGCTTTCACCTATCTCTCTTTTATCAAACCGAACCGAAGCAATTTTATAATAACTAAGTTGATGAGCTAGTTTTTTTAAGCAATCATTTTTTGAGTAAATGCTATTGCCATTTCTGTCTGTTGGCCCTGATCCGGCAATAATCAGTGCTACCAGAAAATTCTTACCATTAGTAGGCATAGTTAATGTTCCATAAATTTTGCCGGTTTTAGTTTGTAATGCAACAGCTGTTTCAGTAAAACCTGAATCTTTTTGAGCGAAAGCTGAAAAAAAAGTTACAAGTAATAAATAAGTAAATAAGATGTTTTTCATATCACTCAATCTTTGTGTTTGTGAATGTAAGAAATTAGTTGCTTACTTTTGCACCATGCAAAATACCTATAGCTACCAACGATTATACAGCTTTGCTAAAAATATATTTTTAAAGATAGGATGTACAGACGCTACTGCTGATGTGGCCACTAAAGTATTACTTTCTGCAGATCTTCGTGGAGTTGATAGTCATGGTATAGCGAGGTTAAATGGTTATGTGCGTCTTTGGGAAGCTAAAAGAATTAATGCTAATCCGAATATTGCAATCGTTCATGAAACACCTTCTACAGCTACTGTTGATGGTGACAAAGGATTAGGATTAAGTGTAGCACCTGCTGCTATGCAAATAGCAATTGATAAAGCAAAGAATGTAGGAACAGGTTGGGTGAGTGTAAAGAACAGTAATCACTTTGGTATAGCAGGCGTTCATGCAATGATGGCTTTAGAACATGATATGATCGGTATAGCTATGACGAATGCTTCACCATTAGTATCACCCACTTTCTCTGTGGAAAAATTATTAGGAACAAATCCAATTGCGGTTGCTATTCCTGCAGGAAAAGAACCTGCATTTGTTGCAGATTTTGCGACAACAACTGCTGCTAATGGCAAATTAGAATTACTACAATATAAAAATGAAGAAGCTCCATTAGGTTGGGTTCAGACAAAAGATGGCCAACCATCCACCAATTCAAGCGAAGTGAAAAATGGCGGTGCATTATTACCATTAGGTGGCGATAGAGAACATGGCAGTCATAAAGGTTATATGCTTGGTTCAATTGTTGATATTTTTTCAGCCATATTAAGTGGTGCTAATTATGGTCCTTGGGTACCACCGTTTCCTGCGTATGTGCCAATGCCGGAAAATATGCCGGGCGAAGGAATCGGACATTTCTTTGGTGCCATGAGAATTGATGCGTTTAGGCCTGCCGCCGATTTTAAAACCAATATGGATAATTGGATACAACGTTTTCGTTCAGCAAAAACCGTGGCGGGAGAAGAAAGAGTGATCATTCCCGGCGAGCCGGAAATAGAAATGCAAAATGACCGAATGAAAAACGGCATTTACTTGATGCAACCTGTGGTTGATAATTTAAGTACCCTTGGTGAAACATTTAGTGTAAATCTTTAATATCCGTGTCTACCCAACCTTTCTTCTGCAATGCAAGTATATGTAAATAGAGTTGTGTAATAAGAAATTATTGTGGGTATTATTGCCTACAGCACAAAACAAATTCACTATATTTATCATATCTAACTAACTGTTTATGAAGAAGTCTTTTCCATTATTATTGCTATTGGTCATTGTTATTAGTGTCGCTAGTTGTAAAAAGACAAGCCATCCTTCGAATAATTCAGGAAGCGGTACTATGTTATCTGAATTTGTAGCGTTGGATACAACTCAGGCTATAGGTAGCGATACATTAAGCATTACTTATTTTACCTATGATAATTTAAAAAGAGTAAGTACTATTAACT
>DATHNB010000006.1:0-2897 GCA_035486495.1 Ferruginibacter sp.
TCGTACTCATTCTTAATAACATTGCTCCATGAACTGGCTCATCTATTTACTTATGAACGCTTTGGTCATAGGGTATCCGCGCATGGTACAGAATGGAAAAATGAATACAGTAAAATATTATCTCAGTTCTTATTAAAAAAGATATTTCCTGCTGATATTGAGAAGGTATTATTAAAAACGCTTAAAAACCCTGCAGCCAGCAGTTGCGCAGATGATAGCCTTTTAAGGGTACTACGAAAATATGATCCTGCAAAAGAAGGCACAATTTTAGTAGAGACTTTGCCACAAGGAACCTTATTCAAGATCAAAGGTGAAAGAGTATTCAGAAAAGAAGAAAAAGTTCGGAAACGATATAGATGTGTTGAAGTTAAAACAGGAAACGTCTATTTATTCAGCCCTGTATATGAAGTAGAAGCCATATAGCTATGATCTAATTGTTTTACAAATCGCATTGATATATGCAAAAAACCATTATTTTCGATTTACCAAACCCAAAACAAAAACAACCGCTAGTGGAGTTAGTAAAAAAATATAATGAAGAGGAATTGATCTTATCGCTGCAACAACGCGATCAACAGGCCTTTTCATACTTATATGATAATTATGCACCTGCGTTAAATGGTGTCATATTTAGAATGGTAGAAGACAAAGAGCTGGCTGAAGATATTTTGCAAGAAGCTTTTATAAAGATATGGGACAATTTCACTCAGTATGATAGCTCTAAAGGACGCCTATTTACCTGGATGATCAATCTCACACGCAATCTTACTATCGATACTTTACGCAGCAAAAATTATAAAAAGCAGCAAAAAATCTCTGCTGATGAAAATTCCGTAAGTAATTTATCTAACAATTATTCCGGATCCGAAAGGTTTGATACAATAGGTTTGCGGAAGCAATTAGAAAATCTGAAACCCGAACAAAGATGCATTATTGACTTGGCCTATTTCAGCGGTTATACGCAAGATGAAATAGCTAAGGAGATAGGTATACCGTTGGGTACTGTAAAAACCCGTATGCGAACTGCAATTATTGAATTAAGGAAAATGCTATAACAGAGTGCAAGCAAACGACATCATATTATCAGGTTTATTGGAGCTATATGCTACAGGTTTATCTTCTAAAGAGGAAACCTTGCAGGTAGAGCAATGGATAAAAATACATCCCGAAGTAGCGGCAGAAATTGCATCTATAGAAAGAGGATTGGAAGCTTATGCACAGGCTCACGCAGTACAACCTGAATCTTCAATTAAAGAAAAAATAATTTCCCAGATCAATACTGATAAAAAAGGTAAAGTAATTCCATTGAATGGTTCTGGCAAAACATACAATGTTGCGCCTTTCTGGAAATATGCAGCTGTTGCCTCGATAATACTTTTTATTGGTAGCACTATGCTGAATGTATCGCTTTATAGTAAAGTGGATGAAGCAGCCAAAAATTTAGAACAAACTCAACAAACATTGGCTTTATTACAACAAAGTAATAAAGTAATGGAAGGATCTAATGAAGCGATGAAACAGGATATGAGTGTGGTGCAAAGCAAATACAGCGAACCTGTATCTCTACATGGTATTGGCATTGCTCCTAATGCTGTTGCAAAAATATTCTGGATGAAAAATACAGGAGATGTGTATATCGATCCAAGCAATCTACCAGATGTTCTGTCTGATCAGCAATTACAACTATGGGCCATTGTTGACGGAAAGCCTGTTGATGCAGGTATGATAGTAACCGCAACAGATGGAGAAAAATTCCGCATACAAAAAATGAAAAGCTTTGGCAAAGCAGAAGCATTTGCTATTACAATAGAAAAGAAAGGTGGAAGCCCTACTCCTACGATGGACAAGATGGTAGTAATGGGCAAGCTGTAATACAAGGATCTCATTTATAAAAAATGCCGGCTTATAATTAGTCGGCATTTTTATTTTGTGTCTAATTGAAAAGTAATAGCAATTCCATTGCTTTCTCATGCATCGAAAATAATTCCTCAACTGTAAGCAACATTACTGACAGTCAAAATAAAAAAATCAGGTTTTAAAAACCATGCCTCTTCATTTGTCGTAATTGAATACAGTTAAACATAAACAAAAACTAAAACTACAAACAAATGAAAAAGTTATTAATCGCAGTAGCAGTATTATTCAGCTCTGCATCATTCGCACAAACAGTAATGGTAGGTGGCGCAGCAATGTATCCAACCAAAAACATCGTTGAAAATGCTGTTAATAGTAAAGACCATACAACATTAGTTGCCGCTGTTAAAGCTGCTGGCTTAGTTGAAACATTAGAAAGCGCAGGACCATTTACAGTGTTTGCGCCTACTAATGAAGCATTTGCTTTATTGCCAGCAGGAACAGTTGATAATTTAGTTAAACCAGAAAACAAAGCTACCTTAGTTGCCATCCTTACATACCATGTTGTTGCAGGTAAATGGAGTGCTGCTGACTTAATGAAAAAAATTAAAGATGGTGGCGGAAAAGCAGAATTAAAAACTGTACAAGGTGGTTCACTTTGGATCATGATGGATGGTAGTAAATTAGCTATCAAAGATGAAAAAGGCGGTATAGCTTATGTTACAATTAAAGATGTAAATCAAAGCAACGGTGTGATTCATGTGATCGATCACGTTTTGATGCCTAAATAAGTTTTACAAGGGTTGATGGTAATTGAGATAAAGAGCCGCGGAGTGATCCGTGGCTCTTTTATACATATAGAGAATATTCAATGTTCAACTAACAATGTCCAATTCAAAGCTCTTTGATTATTTGATATTCATTAATTGATCATTGAACATTGATTATTGAGAATTTATTTTTTATTTTTCAAAAAATGATATCCCACCACCAACCCATGTCTCATTTTCATTGTAGCGTGTGCCGATCATTTTTCCTTTACT
>DATHNB010000007.1:0-4848 GCA_035486495.1 Ferruginibacter sp.
AACAGTAAGCTTATCTATTTTATTCATTCTTCCCCTGCTTCACCTCAACTGATTTCATACAATCCATTCCAGGATCAGCACTCAATTTTACAGACTGAATAATTACACCTTTATCAAACTGTAACCCAAGGCAATAACTATTAAAATCGTTAACCTTAGTATCATTTATTTTAATAGGAGCCTTCTCATTATTACATAAATATTTATGAATAAGATAATAGTAGTTGGTATTAAAATCCTGGCCATCGGCTATCTGCTGTAAATGAGATTTAAAATCAGCTTCATACTTTTTATACATATCATCAATGCTCATCAAACTATCTGTGTGCGGTTGAAAGCCAGCGAGAATTGTTATTTGATGCCTTGCAGGATATTCATTTATATCTGTGTACAATAAAATAATATAAGTGCCCGGTGTTTTATAGGCATATTGTACAAAGGCTTCTTTTGCATCTACATAAACTGACTCGCCAAATTGCCAGCGATATTGTGTTGATCCCGATCCCCCTTTTGCGCGAACAGACATTGTTTCATATTGCATCGCCGTATCAGGAGCTTCAATGCTAATAATAGAATCTTGCACCGGTACAATATGTACAGTATCTTTTACCGTAATAAAAAATGTATCGGCGTATTTGTTATTTATATTTAATTGAACTGTGTAGTTGCCTGCTTTTGTGTATTTATGAAACCCACTTGCAGAGAAAGACTCGCTACCATCGCCAAAAAACCAACGATACTCGTTAGCAAAATCCGATGAGTCTCTATAGAATAATGAGTCTTTAACTGTCATTATTCGTGGAGAGACAAAAGCCTTAATATCATTACTACTCGGCATCAAACGTTTGACACCAACGAGCGCAAGTGCAGCAAGTCCTGCAATAAGGATAGTTATAAGAATAACCTTAAATGTATTATTGTTCCACAAATTGGATTTGGTAGCGTACGATTCGTTCATTTTATTTTATTAGGTACAGAGATTAATTTATATCCCTGGTATATTATTGTTGTTGCTTTGCAGCTTGCGCCGCTTTTATTTGATTAAGATATCCTTGCTGATCTTTATATCCTACTTCACACTCATCCAGTTGCTGCTGAAAACGTTGAACGTTATCCGTCATTTTTTTATATACCATCATATCCTCATAATATAATTTAAGGAAGAGAGCCATTTGATGAAAATTGATAAAGCGCGGATCTTTAGTTGGCAAATTTTCGTTGTAACTATTTAATGTATTAATGCCATACATAATATCGCTCTCTGCACTTGCACTTGAAGGGATATTTTTTAAAGCAGTTATTCTTGTAAACATTGTATCGTACAAAGAAACAGCTTGACTTTGTTTTGCAACAAATTCTTTGTTCTGAATAAAATAAGCATCATCTACAGATGAATGATTAGAAGCAAACACATCACTATTACGAAACATGATCCATATCAATAATGTGCTCGCTATTATAAATAAAAGAATAAGGTAAAGTAAAGAATGGCTTTTTTCTTTACGGTTTAGTTTTATAGATTCTTCCATAGGTTAATTAGTTGAAAATTTGGGTAGTCGAAAATATCGTGTTCCTTATTTTACTGCTTCGGTCTATACAGTTTAGCAGATCGTTCGTGATCATTGTTTCTCTCGCATCAATTTGTATTATCGAATCGCGCAATGATAAATGCCCGTTTATATTTTTAAGAATATGCGCATAAGCCTGAAAAGCTCCAGTACTATCAGCACCTATTGCTTCATTTATTTTTGCTTTATCCTGCGAAATATCTTTTTCAAGAAACTGATAGTTATCTACCTTTTGTGCGCTCACATAAGTCACTTGTTTATATAATGAATCGATTTGTGCATGCAGATCATACTCTTTATTCTGCATAGTGCGGAATTGCTGGATCTTGGTTACATAATCTTCTTGCTGTTTATTGGCAGACCATACAAAAAAATATGCGGGAACAATGGAGAAAGAAAGTAAAAATAAAAAGAGCAACCAGAATACAAGTGATTTTTTTCTGATATCTTTTTTGTTTAAAGGCACAACCATGTTAGGTTTTATTAAGTTTGAACAATAGGGATCGGATTTTTTACTCGCCTTTCAAACTAATTAAAAGGATAAAGATTAAAAAACAGATGCGGGCAAATGTATAAAAAAATGATTATAACGACCTTATTAGAAAATGTTAATTCTTTTGCAATTCTTTTATTACACAAACAGTAATGTCTTCTAAAAAAATGCAGCAAATTTTTATTGCTGCAAAAAATCAGGTTTATATTTTTTGATCATACCCGATATGTTAAAACGGAGTAAAAATTTTATTTACGCAGATAAGTAGATTTTCATTTTTAATTATAATCATTATGTTTGCAACGATTTATTAAAATAAATCATTAAAATTCTATCCCTACTGTACCATTATGCAAACCCTTGACGAACTACAAACCGATTTCAAAGCTGAAGTCATTGCCACGTCTCTTTTATTAGCTTCTCAGGGGAACGTAAATAAAATTATTATTGATAGATTGGGCAACAATCAACGTTCGCATAAAAAAGACCTCTACCAGTTTTACGAAGAAACAAGTCAGTTCGATCTGAATATTCAAACAGTTATTAAAACTTTCCGTCAAAGTATTTATGATACAATCCCTGAAGGTTTTTTTCATTCCCCCGCAGCACTTAGCGGCGTAGACAAAACAGAAGAAGAGGTAATTGCCGAAATACAATTGCAACGCAAACATGAGAAAGATGCACGCATGTTTTTTAAGCCGTTTGAACAGGAAGCTTCATACGTAGAAATGGAGGCACTGTTGATCGAGCTTATGTATGAAAAGAAAGTTTCCAACAATAATCTACTAGCCTTGTTTGAACAGAATTGGCCACTCCTTAAAGACTTACCAAAAGACACTGTCTTAAGCTTTATCTATATACTACCTATTATATATAAAGTGCGTGGCGATAAACCATGGATAGAAAAATGTCTCTCTTTTGTAACAGGCTTACCGATAAGCATCAAGGAAAATTATAAACGCAAGCTTATAAAGAAAGAATTACACACGTTCACTTTTGGCATTTCTCGCCTAGGCATCAACAGCAAATTAGGCGGACAACAATATGATGGTGTTGCAGATTGGGATATTCATATAGGACCAGTTCCTAAAAAAAATATTGGTATCATTCTTCCGCACACAGGCTTTCGTCAATTGCTCGATCTGTTATGCGAACATTTTGTACCAGTCAATATTTTTCTAAATTATATTATTCATTCAAAAAAAGAAACAGGTACCATTCTTTCTAAACAAGAAAATAATGCCTTATTGGGTTATACCTTTTTTATATAAATTTTTAAGCTGACATGTTAATAACCAAAGCTCTCTTTTTACAATTCATATTAATGCCACTTATAATTGTTGTGCTGGTATTATTAATGGTTGTTGTTAAACACGTAAACGAAACAATAAGTAACACAACAGTTATCGTTTTTATTATTCTTTTTGGATTGGTGATGGCCATTCCCGGATTATTTGGATTTGTTGGCGATACGTTTAGTCCATGGTATTACCTGTTAGCTCAGCTGATCTATTTATTGCTAGGTATTATTTTTGTACAACTTTATTATGTTTATTTTAAAAAGGTTGAAAACGTTAAGATCCTTTTTCAGTTGATTGCATTGCTTATTATCACGTCGCTCGGCGGATATCTTTTTGCAGTTATATTTAATTTAATTAGCGAAACTGGCGGTGGCTATATTGCAGCCACTTGTATGCTCACCTTTCCTGTACCTGTTATTTTTTACCATGTTTACCGTGCATTTTTAGCAATACCATTTGAAATATACGATGTGTGGGTTTACCCAAAAGACTCGGAAGCTATTAGCTTTGATGGACAAGACTTTAATAAATTAATGGTGCTCGAATTAGAATTCAGTCGCAATGCTGATGACAAAAACAGGTTAAAGGTAAAAGCCAAGGCCCCTGCAGAGATGCCATTAGGTAGCTGGTTCAAAAAATTTATTGATGATTATAATTACAAATTCCCTAACAATACAATCGGCTATTTAGATGCGGATGGATTTTCTCATGGATGGATTTTCTATTCTAAAAGATCTTTCTTTCATCGCCGCAGAATGCTTGACCCTGCCGATTCAATTAAGGATAATAAAATACAGGAACATGTAACAATTATCTCAAAAAGAGTAATTGAACATACGGAAGAACAATTTGCTATCAACTCAAAAAAATTACAAGTACAAATATGATTATCCCTCCTAAACATGCAGCTGTTAACTGGATAGATGGAATGTCTGTCAGCCATAATAATTTCATTGACACTGAAAATTATTTTATCGACAGTATACGCGATATCGCATCCGTATCTGTTAATACTTTTAATTTCGGATTACTGCCACCATTAAAAGGCAGTGGTGCACAGTTAAGTAATTACGAAGTAAGCAAGACTGCTACCAACCAGGTACAGATACGCTTACATCAATGCCAGGCAATAACTTCTGCAGGTATGCGTATCTCTATTTCGGGAAATGAAGCTAATGTGTTGTCTAAATCTATCAACTTAATTACTGAAAATAAAGAAGGTACGACACAAGAATTTTCACAAGAATATTATTATGTGATATTGACAGTACAGCCCTTTGAAAGAAATCCAACCGGACATCCCGATCCGGAAGAAGTTCCGATTCGCCAGCCATACACACAACCTAAATACGATATACAAGTTCTATCCGGCAGCAATGTAAATATTGAAGAGCTAGGTGGATACCATCTTGTAATAGGCAGACTAATAAGAAATGGAGATGATTTTTCGAAAGATGAAAATTTTATACCTCCTTGCAGTACTATC
>DATHNB010000008.1:0-4105 GCA_035486495.1 Ferruginibacter sp.
TAAATTAGATTCCACAGATAGCGCAGCTATTTATTTGAATGCTCCTATAAGTTTAGACCTTACAAAAGCAATTAAGCATCCTAACTCTAGTTCTGATATCGTGTTGCAGGAAAGTGATGTTGTATATATCCCGGAAATAAATCCATTTGTAGTTGTAAAAGGAATTGTACAATCTCCACTTAGAATCGCACACGACGATAGCCATACACACATGGGATTTTATATTGACAGAGCAGGCGGATTTGGCATAAGGCCATGGAGAAGAAGAATATTTGTTACCTATGCAGACGGGCAAAGCAGACGTACAAGAAATTTCCTTTTTTGTCATTTTTATCCACGGGTACGCCAGGGATCTGTCATTACTGTACCTCAAAGACCTAAAGGAACGGATATTGCGGGACCTGTATTGTTACAGGCAATTGCTACTGCAGTTCCAATTATCGTAGCTGCAATAATTTTAAAAAATATAAATTAAATAGCTGCCAGTGACCACTATAGAACTTTTTAAAAATATAGCCGCCAAAATAAAAAGATATAAGCTACTAATTCTTATAGCCGCCATTATTTGTGGAATTATTTTCTACTTGCCAGAGTTAAATAAAAAAACAGTTTATACCGCTAAAGCAACACTCTTTCCATTAAATAGTGATAATGAAAATTCACCTTCTTCTCTTAGCGGATTATTAGGTTTAAGTAGTGACGCCGGCAATAGTTTTGGTAGTAATAACGCTGTTAATATCCTTGAGCTTACAGTAAGTCGCACATTGATGCAAGCGGTTGCCTCTAAACGCTTAGCAGGTTTAGATAATAAAACCATATCCGAATTATTAGTTAACGAAATAAATAATAACACCTCATTCCTTAGTAAGAAAATTAAATTCCCGTCGGATAGTATTTCACAGGTTGTTTTAGGTGGTTCTCTTCTTAGCGGAAATTTTACCGCCAAAATAAATAAGAATAATGTTTTGGAACTCTATTATAGCAATACCAATACTGAACTATTAGAGCCAATTACAGATACCATTATTTCTGAAATAACAAAATTCTATACTAATCTCAAGATAGAAAAAGCGCTTGCAGATTATAATTTTACTGTTGCAAAACTTGACTCTGTACAAAAAACATTAGATAAGTTAGATAGTAAAGCGATTGGTATGCAAAACACCACCCTGTTTACATCTGATAAATTGTTAACGTATCAGATACCTAAAAACTATGTAGCAGATTCAAAAGAAATGGCTATTCGTCAAAAAGATATTTTGATCAATAATAAAGAAGAAGCAATGTGGCGCTTACAAAAGATAACGCCTATTGTTGAAGTTCTTGATAAACCAGAAGCTCCTTTTGATAGTAAAAAATCAACTCCATTATTAATGGGATTTGTTGGCTTTCTTCTTGGTGGATTTTTGGCTATAATCGTTGCTATTTCTGGTGTACTATATATTTATATAAGATCTGAAATACTTAAGGCTATATCAGAATAACAATTATTTATTTTTTAGAATAGCTACAAACATAGTATCAGCCTTACTATCATAACCTTTCAGTAATTCTTGATGCAATACTTGCAAGTGAAATTTTTCTTGTAAATAATTTACTACATCCTCATTTTCTTTTTTAAATACAGAACAAGTTGTATAAACAAGCAACCCTTCTTTCTTTAAATACGGTACAACATTGGTAACTATTTGCTTTTGCTTATTGTTGAATTTATCTATTTCTGATTGTTTAAAGAAGCATTGTTGTTCGGGCGTTCTACTCCAGGTGCCACTTCCACTACACGGTACATCACAAAGAATTATATCCTGTTCAACCGGTGGATGCTTAAACCCTACCTTGCCAATATCTGCCACAAAATGTTTAAATGATTTAATACCTGCAGTAGTAAATCTTTGGCGGAGATTAATTAGAATACTTTCCCGTATATCCGAAACTGTTAGTTTTAATTTTTCATTCAAAAGGTCATTTAGCAGAATCGATTTCCCACCACTGGCTGCACAACAATCCCAAACAGCAGGAGATGATATCTTATTAGTATCGAGGTAAGATGGCAGATAATTAAATACCTGTTGAGAATTATAATCCTGGATTACTACTTCTTTATCCACTACAAATAAGTCATCCATTTTAGTTGAATTTTCAAATGCAATGCTATTACCGTTATTAAGCAACTTATAGTCTTTTATGCCTTCTAATTTTTTTAAAACAATTGCCTTTTCATTCGGACGAATTCTAACAAAAAGATCGGGTTGAATTAAAAAAGAATAACTAAATTTTTCAGCATCAACATCTTTACTAAGTTCGCTTGTAAAAGAAAATATATCATCAACAGAAAAATCTTCACCGATAAAATCAATCTTTTCAATTACAGATAAATGTATGGTAGCATTCCAGGCAGGATTTTTATACTCCAATAATTGTGTTGGCTCTTTCCCACATAAAAAACAACCCAATAATATTTTATCTTCAATAGAATACCCTCCAGCAGCAGATCCTAAGCGGAAATAATTATAGCAAAGGGATGAGATAGCCCTTCTGTCTTTCGATCCATACTTCTTATTTTCACTAAAAAAATTCTTTATAAAAAGCACAAAGGGTTTATCTCCTTTATATGATTCTATAACTTTTACTGCAGTATTAATATGCGATTGGTGACGACTCATTAGAATAATTAATATGAAAATTTAAGTGGCGCAATTACTCAATTAAATTGTATTGAGCAATTGCGCCACCAGATATGTTTGAATAAAAGTTTATAGTTCCAATAAGCTCTTTACAGGCTCTTTGCCAAATAATAACAAGGAAGGATTCTCTAATAATTCTTTAACTCTTACTAAAAAACTAACAGACTCTCTTCCATCAATTAAGCGATGGTCGTAGCTAAGTGCCAGATACATCATCGGTTTAATCACTACTTGTCCGTTAACTGCCATTGGCCTTTCTTGTATTTTATGCATTCCTAAAATAGCAGACTGCGGTATATTTATAATTGGCGTACTCATTAAAGAACCAAAAATACCGCCATTGGTAATGGTGAAAGTACCGCCACTCATTTCTTCAATAGTTAGTTTGTTCTCTTTTGCTTTTGTTGCAAGATTAACCACTTCCTGCTCAATACCAGCCATACTAAGACTTTCAGCATTACGTATAACGGGAACGACTAACCCTTTTGGTGCAGATACAGCGATCGATATATCACAATAATCATGATACACAATGTTGTCTCCTTCAATAGAAGCATTGACTGCTGGCCATTCCTGCAAAGCAAAACAACATGCTTTTGTAAAGAAGCTCATGAAACCAAGGTTAACGCCATGTTTTTCTTTGAATTTATCTTTATTCTTAGCTCTTATTTCCATGATGGCACTCATATCCACTTCATTAAAAGTGGTAAGCATCGCCGTGGTATTTTTAGCTTCAACCAAACGACGACTTACGGTTTTACGCAGGTTGCTCATTTTTTCCGGTCTGCTATTACGGCCAAATAATTCTACACCAGGTTTTCTGCCGGGATTATTTAGCGCTTCCAAAACATCTTGCTTAACTATTTTACCATTACTGCCACTAGGCGTAACCGTCTTAGTATCTAGCTTTTTATCTGCAATAATTGCGGCCGCCACCGGCGTAGCTTTTACATCAGCAGCTACAGTAACAGTTTTATTTGCTGCAGGTGCAGCTACTTCTTTTACTTTTGGAGCTTCTGCTTTCGCTGCACTACCTGCAGGCCTTGGGGCATCAGTATCAATTGTACAAACTACATCTCCAATTTTCAATGTGTCATCTTCCTTAGCTACTAATTTAAGTATGCCTGCTTGTTCAGCATTGATCTCAAAAGTGGCTTTCTCACTTTCCAATTCGGCAATTACTTCATCGCGTTCTACCCAATCCCCTTCCTTTTTAATCCATTTGGCTAATGTAACTTCTGTAATACTTTCTCCAACTGTTGGAACCTTAATTTCTATTGACATTGTGCTGTTATTGTTAGTGTTGCAAATTTCGGGGAATTTACAGGATTATTACAAATTGATTTCCTGTTTTGTTAT
The DNA here is from genome assembly GCA_035486495.1 of Ferruginibacter sp. Classification (GTDB taxonomy): domain Bacteria; phylum Bacteroidota; class Bacteroidia; order Chitinophagales; family Chitinophagaceae; genus Ferruginibacter. Next base: position 4,044 of record DATHNB010000008.1, read on the forward strand.
ATATACGTTGCCCCGCTTTTTTTGACTTATTCCCCCATTTCTCAAAAAGACTACCACTCAAA
>DATHNB010000009.1:0-4509 GCA_035486495.1 Ferruginibacter sp.
TTAAATCCCCAAGAATAAAAATCACATCTAATATTATCCATATAATAAAGAAAATTATAAAGAGATAATCAATAAAATGCCTGCCTTGTAAAGCTAATCCCCATCTGTAAAAAGGATTAATCGCCAATGCACAACAAATTCCAATTACTGCTCCTATATAGTTAATCGATGTAAATGAAAGATATACGTGCCAAATACATAGTGAAAAGAATAGACTATTTATAATAAAATGTGATGCAGGTGAATGTGCTGGTAAAAAGTACATTTTAACTATAAGTAATCCTATCAGGACTATTTTAAAACAGACACCTAGTAGAATTTTAAATCTCGATTGCATATTGATTCTAGCATTTTAATTATATAGTAATCAAATTATATACCGTCTTGAGAACAAATCCTTATAAAATTTTGAAGAAGTTTTATATAATTCACACATCCCTCTTTCTTATAACTAGATAATATTACCTTAGAAGAAACCCGCTTGCTATATATCATCAATAAATCTTACTAACATGAAGGATATTGTGAAATATATTATTACAGTTGCAGGGGTATTAATACCCATTCTATTTATTGGATGGATACTAGCTATTCCTGTATTGAATGATAGCTTTATATCTGATAAGATATTTACCCTAATAGAATTTCTACTTTCCCTTTTTACAATCGGAAGTACTTTTCTAATTTTGAAGAGAAATATAAAAGATTAAATTCTTCTAGAAGCACAAAAAAATATAAGCACTTACGATATGCAAATCGTTTGTATTTGTATAACGGAAGTAAGCCAAATTAATATGTATGTATGAAGAATCTAAAGATATTGCTGTTGAGGTAGAAATAAAAGATAGCATTACAAGGCAGGAAGAAGCATATATTAATTCGCCAGAATATAGAGCCTTATACCATGATAAAGATTTGATGATATTAGGGTTGCTTATGACTTTAGGATGCATACTTGGTTTGGTATTTTGTCTTATTGTATTTTAAAATCTAGTTACGCGTTATATAATTGAAAAAAAATAATTATATCATTCATATATCTTCAAGCGCATTGCGCTTTTTATCTTTTAGTGATTTAAAAAAAGTTGGAGTAAGACCTGTTATCTTTTTGAATTGACTGGAAAGATGTGCTACACTACTGTAATGGAGCTTAAAGGCAATCTCCGTAAGATTAAGCTCATCATAAATGATCAACTCTTTAACTCGTTCAATTTTATGACGCAGGATAAAATATTCAATAGTTGTAGCTTCAGTTGCTGAAAAAAGATTTGATAAATAAGTATAATCATACCCCAATTTCTTACTTAGGTAGTCTGAAAAATTTGTTTTTGGCAATTCATCAGAATAATGGATCATTTCAATAATTATAATCTTTATTTTTTCGATCAATATGGCTTTCTTATCATCCATTAGTTCAAGTTCGAATTTAAGTAGAACAGTTTTTAATCGTTCGCGTTGTAGCTCTGTAATTTTTTGCTTCATTTCTATTTCTCCCAAAGCGACATTTACGTAAGGTATCCCAAGCTCATTCAGCTTTTCTTTCACTATCATTTTACAGCGAATACTTACCATGTATTTAATATAAAGTTTCAATTTATTATTGTTTGTTTCTTAATATTAATAACCATGACATTACTCATATGAGATATGCCAATTTTATGTCAATAAATAATTTTAAATATTGGAATAAAAGCAAAACAGAATCTAAGTAGAGGGTAGATCGTTACAATTTATTTTTGCAAGAGAGCAATAAAGCGCTTTGCTAGATTAAGCTTTATATAAGAAAAACTATGCCACCTATATAAAGTAACACCCCTCAATATGTTATGTTAGTATATTAATAATCTTCATAAACAAATTTGGGGAGCTATTTCTACACAGAGCGATTGAAGGGAAGTTTACAGAATATAAACATTGGATAATTAATATATAGTTTCGAAAATTTGGAGGCGCATAATTTGTAACCAGAAAAGTGCATATTACTATTCACAATAATCAATATTTATTATGACAACAGTTGTCACGACTATACTACTACAGGTAAGGTATTTAAGGAAAACGATTTTGTTCCTTCAAAATATAGTAATGAAAAAGAAAACATAAATCCTCCAATCGAAATAGATAATGTTCCAGCTAATTGTAAAAGCCTAGCATTAATAATTGAAGATGCTGATATAGAAGGACACTTCGTTCACTGGATAATGTGGAATATTGATCCTACTACAACAACGATCAATGAAAATAGTTGCCCAGGAATACAAGGCATAAATAGTAAAAATACCAATGCTTATTTTGGGCTATGGACTCAAACACCACCAAGTATACATCATTATCACTTTAAAGTATATGCGCTTGATACTACACTCAATATGTTAAATAATTCAGGCAAGCATGCACTTGAAGATGCAATGAAAAATCACATTATAGCAAGAGGCGAACTTATTGGATTATATAAATAGTTTGCTATTACAGGCATTTCTATTCAAGTTCAATATGAGTGGAGAAATTTTAAACGGAGTTGCTAGTCTTGATGCGAGAAGAGACTATGATTCAAATAATGCAGGTAAAGAAAATGAAAAGATCCTCCGGTATAAGCGAAGGATCTTTTTATATGAAGCTAAATAACTGCAATTGACGATTCCCTTATTTCATTTTTCTAAAATGAATATTATAAGATGCGCCGATACCTATGTTTTGTACATCTGCATAATTATCATTGCTAACAAAAACCTGATTGTAAAAAGCATAAAAATTCCAGTTGTAGTTATGATAACCAAGTTGTGGTTTCACATAAACACCACCTGTTGGAGTATTGTTGCCTGTCAAAAAAGAATAGCCTGCATCAACACCTGCAAAAAATCCAGCAGGGTGACAATAGTATCTAAACATTAAACCTGCAGGGATAACACCAAAATTATCACCATCATTTTTTGCAAAGAATTGTGTATACCCTGTAGTAAGTCCCAAACCAAAATGTCTTGTTCTCATAAATTGTCCACTAAGCGTAGCACCTGCTGCAAAAGAGCTCGCGCTTGAAATACTTCCCACTGGTGCACTTACTTCGAGTCCTATTTTTAGCCATGAATCTTTTCTATTAATCATGTCATTGGTTTGTGCAATCGAATGTGCAGTGATAAATAATGTTGCTAATCCGAATAATAGTTTTTTCATAATTGTTTTTTGAAGTTGTTGTTTTTACCTAACAATTCCAAACGGTATGCCAACAGTTTTTATATAGTATTTATACAGGTTATTGTAACCGAAAATATTAATAGGGAAAAAAAATGCACAAACTGTTATCCCACAATACGTTGATTTATAAAAACCAGTATGGTAAATTATACATGCGAATAACCATGATAGTAATGATGATATGCCCCCTATTTGAGCAAAGAGCTGGCAATGCCATCAGTATTAATAAGAATGATTTGAATTTCATATTTAGCAGTTGTGTGTTAAAAGATATTTTACAATTGATTATTGCATTTATCGACCAATTCAATAAAACACTTTGGTACATAAATTGTTTTACTGTCGTAAAAAATATATAATTATGAAAAAAATTAAACAAATTTTTAGTTTAATAGTACTGACCACACTTTTAAATTATGCTGCAACAGCGCAGAACACGCAGGAAAATTCCGGTAGTATTGGAGGTGCTGATAATGGGACGGTAGTTGCTATAGATTCAAGTAATACTCATCCAGCCATGGATGCGACTACTGCCAAACAAAGATCTACAACAGGAACAAGTTCAGCACATATGGCTAAAAGTAATGCTACTACAATGAGGAATAACTCTGCCACATCCGATAAAAGCTCAACTGAAAGTGATAATGTAAACAAAACCTCTATTTCTAGTACAACAAATAATAACAATAGTAATAATATTCCTTCATCCATGTCTTCTGGAACTATGAATGATTCTGCTAATACAAATTCATCTGCAATGATGGCCAATAATAATGGAAATAATTCAGGTAGTTGTTGGGGATGGTTTGGCCTAATAGGGTTACTAGGGCTTTTCGGTCTAGTAAAAAAGGACAGAAGTTAATTTCAAATAAATATAAGTTGCCAACTTATCAAATATTTTAGAAAAGGTAAAATCTAAAGGAAGTAAGATACTAATGGCAAAAACATTAATCAATTCTGAAATGGAGTACATGGCTTATAAAAAATGGCAATGAATGTCCTTTAGTCTTTTCAGCAGTGATCAGCTATTCTAAAGATACCAACCAGGAGGGTGTAATATATTTATTAATTAAAACTACATTAACCAATACTTCTTCGGATACAGTAACTTATTTAGGTATAATATGTCCTTGGCAAAATGATTATGTAATCGATACAAGATATATTAGACTTACGACCGAAACTTGTAATGAAAATATTCCTGTTTTGATAAAAATACCACCACATGGTCATGAGAATAGAACATTAAACCTAATATCATTAAATACAATTAATCAATTAAATAATCTAAAATTTAGAGTGGGGTTTAAATTTGTC
>DATHNB010000010.1:0-2127 GCA_035486495.1 Ferruginibacter sp.
GTACAAAAACATTACAAAGTTTTATTGATAATAATTTCTGGGATGAAGCTAGGGTAATTAGCAATCATCAATTACAAATTGAAAATGGCATTCATGCTCCTGATTTAAAAAATGAATACATGGTATGTGAACAAAAAATAATGAATGATATTATCAGTTATTACATCAATCATAAAAGTAAAAATATTTAGTGATGGTTACCAGTGAGAAAGATTTTTATTTGACAATAGATAAACCGGGCACCGCAGAGTATAAAGATCGCGGTAGTAAATTTATAGCATACGCATATCCAATTGAATTGGTAGAAGAGTTTAAAAAACATTCGCAAAAATTAAAAAAGGAACATGCTAAAGCAGAGCATCATTGTTTTGCTTATCGTATTGGTACCGATGGAAATAATTTTCGGGTAAATGATGACGGAGAGCCTTCAGGATCTGCAGGAAAACCTATCCTTGGACAAATAGATAGTAAAGAGGTTACAAATGTTGCGGTCATAGTTGTCCGCTATTTTGGTGGCGCCTTATTAGGCGTTCCCGGGTTGATCAATTCTTATAAAACGGCTACTATGCTTGTGTTACAGGTTACGCCAATTATTCAGAAACAAATCGAAATAACTTATACTATTCAATTCGATTATACAAGAATGAATGAAATAATGATGATATTAAAACAATATAACTGTGCTGTGATTAGTCAGGAGATGCAATTGTTTTGTGTGATTAAAACAGGCGTTCCTAAAAACAGAACCCGAGAAGTTTTATATCAATTAAAAGAATTGCAGAATGTCGACGTACAAAAAATAGTATAAATTTATATTATGGATATTGAAACATTACGCGAATATATTTTACAAAAACCTTTGGTAACAGAAGGTTTCCCGTTTGGAGAAAGTACACTTGTCTTTAAAGTAAAAGAGAAAGTGTTTTTACTGGCAGCATTAGATGCCTCACCATTACAGTTCAATGTAAAATGTGATCCTGATTACGCAATTGAGTTGAGAGAAGAATATCCTGAATCAGTTTTACCGGGCTATCACATGAACAAAAAACATTGGAACACTATTATTGTTGATGGACAATTGTCTAAAAAAATGTTATTACAATTTGTAGACGATTCCTATAAACTTGTAGGGAAGTTTAAATAGAATTATTTATTCGGACTGCCGCTTACATATTTGTTCCCTTTGATATAAAATCTATATGGCAATAAAGCAGAACTACCCGCACCTTCTACACCAATACGTTTACTGATGCCTATTTGTGCGTCATTCAACACAAATCCATCATCTTCAATAAATATTTGCTTACCCAATAAGTTCAATCCTGAATGCGCTTTATTTATTCCTAAAACCCTGGCTGCATTTCCTGGTCCTTTAGTTAGCGTGTTATCTAATTTTAATTTACAACTTCGGTCGAGCATTGTGTCAATTCCTTTCACAGGCTCTAGTGCTCTTATCAAAACTGCATCAGGAGTATTTTTTTCATTGGTAACAACATTAAATAAATGGTGCATTCCGTAACAGATATAAACATAAGAGGTGCCTGCAGCCGAATACATGTGTTCATTACGTACTGTACGTTTACCGCCAAATGCATGCGATGCTTTGTCGTTTACAGCAGTATAGGCTTCTGTTTCAACAATGCGGCCACTTGTAATTAGTCCATCGAATTTAGTGACCACAATTTTGCCCAATAATTCCCGCGCAATCTGTAACACATCTTTCCTGTTATAAAAATCAATGCCTAGTTTCCTCAACTTATTTGTATTTTAGCTGCTAATGTATTAAAAGTAGCGTAAAACGATATGCTGAAAGAGATAATTATTGCCATACGAGCGTATTTAAAAGCGCATCAATTCATTGCAGAAAATAGGTTGTGGAAATGGATCATTATCCCGGGCATTTTATACGCTATATTATTTTACGCCAGCCTACACTTTTTTTGGATCACTTCCAGAGGAGTTATTGAATATGGTTTAACTGAAACGGGGATCGGTCCTTGGTTGATGGATCAAAAGGAAACTTTTTGGGGATTGCTTTTTGTAATAGTGAGGGTGGGTGTACAGCTTATATTATTCTTGTTTTATTTCTCTTTTTTTAAATATTTATTTCTAATAGTTGCTTCTCCG
>DATHNB010000011.1:0-5613 GCA_035486495.1 Ferruginibacter sp.
CTTCTGTAGGTTATCTATTTGGCGTTAAGCATTCATAAAAATGATAGAATTACTTCCGGCAAAGCACTATAGTTTTGCAGGTTTTACTGCTTCTATCCTATTTTTGCATTAATGCAAAAAAGTATTCTCACCGCCGGCAAAGTATTAATCAGTATGCCCTCTTTAGATGAATCCATCTTTGAGAAAACCGTCGTTTTTATAACAGAGCATAACGAAAAAGGCGCGATGGGATTTGTGATCAATAAAATATTTCCAAGAACACTAAATGAATTGATAGAATTTAAAGACGCAAAATCTTTCCCATTATATGACGGTGGCCCTGTTGAAAGAGAACATCTTTATTTTTTGCATCAGCGACCGGATCTGATAGAAGGAGGTATAGCGATAACTGATACTACATACATCGGAGGTAATTTTAAACAAGCTATTACACATCTTAACAATAACACAATAGCAGAAAATGATCTTAAAATTTTTATCGGCTATTGCGGCTGGGATCCTCAGCAACTGGAAGATGAAATTGATGAAGGTAGCTGGTTGGTGATGGATGCACTCAGCAAAATTGTTTTTACCTCGCAAGCGATACCACTTTGGGAGCTTATTTATGAAAGCAAAGAGTAAGGCTGATAAAATAATATCGAAAATACACTTGCAACTTATATTTGTTTTGATGAAAAATAAATTTCAAATAAAACGTTTAGAGAAACAGGATGTTGTTTTATTTCAACAGCTCATTTTGCTTTTTCAGGAAGTATTTGAAATGACAAAAACTTCAATACCTGAAGAATCTTATCTAATAAAATTATTGGCTAATCCTGATTTTATTGTTTATGCTATCATTACGGAAGATGAAATAGTTGGCGGATTAACTGCTTATGAACTGGCATCTTATTATTCCAAAGGATCTGAAATATTTATTTACGATATTGCCATCAAATCTACCTTTCAAAGAAAGGGATTAGGAAAACAATTACTTTTATCACTCAAAGAATACGGCAAACAAAAAGGTATCAACACAATCTTTGTAGATGCCAATGAGGAAGATGAGCATGCTGTAGATTTTTATCATTCAGCCGGCGGCAAGGCTGACAAGGTTATTCAATTCACTTACTATACCGATTAACATTATACATATCATCTAAAAAAAATACAATGGAAATTGGAATCGATAGTTTTGCCGCAGCAATGATAAGTGATGCAGGCACTGTAAGTAAAAATGCTATTCCTGAGTTGCTTGAAAGAATGGAATGTGCAGATAAAGTAGGTCTTGATATATTTGGCATTGGCGAACATCACCGAAAAGAATTTTTAGATTCAGCACCAACAATGATACTTGCTGCAGCAGCTGCGAGAACAAAACATATTCGTCTAACCAGTGCTGTTACTGTATTGAGTGCTGCAGATCCTGTTAGAGTATTTCAGAATTTTGCTACATTAGATCTGATCTCGCAAGGACGCGCTGAAATGGTTGTTGGACGTGGCTCATTTGTAGAAGCCTATCCATTATTCGGTTTGAATTTAAAAGATTATGATGAATTGTTTGTTGAGAAATTAGATCTCTTATTAAATATTCGTGCAAATGAATTTGTTACCTGGTCCGGTAAATTTCGTCCTGCATTAAATAATCAACCTGTTTATCCAAGACCATTACAAGAACAATTACCCATCTGGTTAGGCGTTGGTGGCACACCGGAATCATTTGTTCGTGCAGGCACATTAGGATTGCCATTGATGGTAGCCGTGATTGGTGGCGAAACACATCGCTTTCGTCCGTTAGTAGATCTTTACAGAGAAGCAGGAAAAAGAGCGGGCCACTCACCTGAAAAATTAAAAGTTGGATTACACTCACTTGGCTATATAGCAAATTCCACAGAAGAAGCAATAGCAGATTTTTATTCCGGCTATGCCGAAACGTTTACCAGGATAGGAAAAGAGCGTGGATGGCCACCGGTAACGCGTCAGCATTTTGATGCACAAAACGGACCGTTAGGTGCATTGTTAGTTGGTGGTCCTAAAGAAATAGCTGAAAAAATACTTCGGCATAACGAAGCGTTAGGTGGTATTTCAAGAATTACTTTTCAAATGGATAATGCTAAATTATCTCACGAAAAATTATTGAAGGCTATTGAGTTGCTGGGCACAAAGGTTGCACCGTTGGTTAATGCATAAGACTAATTCTTCAGATAGAGGAAAGTTATAGTAATATATTGAGTTTTATAAACCGCAAAGGCACACTTAGCGTTTCTTTGCGGATTCTTTGCGTACTTTTCGGTTAATTTTTTCATGTATTTTATAATATGGAACCTGTCATTAAAATTTTATCTGAAAAGAAATTGATCGGCAAACGAATGACAATGACTTTAGCCGACAATAAAACTTCCGAATTATGGAAAGACTTCATGTCCAGAAAAAATGAAATTAAAAACAATATAGGAACCGATTTATTCTCCATGCAACTATACGATGCATCGCTAACGTTTACAAATTTTAACCTAAACACTTCCTTTGAAAAGTGGGCCGCTATTGAAGTAACGGACTTTAATAGTATTCCTGCAGAAATGGAAAGCTACACATTACCAGGTGGGTCGTATGCAGTTTTTCCGTACAAAGGTTCTCCAAAAGATTTTGCTCCAACATTCCAATATATTTTCGGAACATGGTTGCCCAATTCTATTTATCAAGTAGACAATAGACCACACTTTGAAATACTAGGAGAAAAATATAAAAATGATGATCCTGATTCTGAAGAGGAAATTTGGATACCGATAAAGAAAAAGGAAACTGACTCCCCAATATAGTAAGGTACTCTTCTAATTACAATAATCATCGCATATCAGACTTCTTTTGTCATGCTGAGGAACGAAGCATCTTATTCTTAATATCGCAGAATGATAGTTGTGAATTAGATTCTTCGCTTCGCTCTGAATGACAAAAGCAAGAAGAATAATACTCACACACTAAAAGAATGCCCTTATAGAAGCTGTACCGGTATTGATAGTTGAAGAACCACTAGGCTTTCGGCCCGTGTATTGAATGCTGATCTCTATATTAGTTGATAAACGCTTGGTGTATTGAAGGTTCCATAAATAATTTTGTCCGGGTAATAATCCGTTTAAAATAATATAGCCTACTGTTGAATTATCCGATCCGCCAACATCATATTTAAAATCAATATTGTTGATAGAAAAGCTTCCGGTAATAACACTGCTGGAAAGTACATTGTATTTGATATCCGCAGTTATAACATTGTCACTTGTTTGTTCGTGAAACCCAATACTATTTCTTTTTTGGTCCAGCATATAAGTAAGTGCAACTCTTATATTGGTTCCATGCGTATAACTAACAGAGGGTGCAATAGATTGTTCTTTTATCTGATAATCCCGATTTTCATATATAGGCGCGTCTGATGAACTTTGTACAGAGCTCCATGCAATATTAGTACTGATAAGCCTGTTGATATTCCATCTTCCTTTTACGTTAAGTGTATTTGTTGTAGTACTCTCAAAACCATAAGTCAGTAAAGATTTTAGTTGATTAATACTTTGTGTTATATCCATTCCCCATGTGGTATTGAGCCGATTAAAGAAAAGTGTATTTGACAAAAATGAACTCAATGTTAATAAATTAGTATCTGACAATGCCTGATTAAATGGATTTAATTGAAAATTATTACTGAACACATCTTTTCTATCGATCTGCAATGATGATGATGTGCTTGAATTTGCCAATATTTTTTTAAATCCGTGAGCTTTACTAATATCAATAACAGCCCTGGGATTCAGATCAATGCTATAATTCAACTGCACATAGTCAGTCTTTACATAATCATTACTTGGTGTGTACACTTTTATATAATCGGCCTGATCCGGATATAATGCTACTTCAAATTCATTTAATTCTGCAATACCATCATGATTATAATCATTCCAAACATAAGTGCCCTGTCCGGCTGGCACTTGTACATAAGTATATTCTAATTTTTGCTCTTGCCCGGACCCCACTTCATACAAAACATTTCCTTTTAAAAAACCCTTCCAGGCATTTATAGTGTATTGCACTCTTCCCAACAAACTCTGATCTGCTTGTTGTGTTGTGATCGTTGAATCGATAATATGAAGATCGCGATAACTAAAATTGAAACTAACTTTTTGATGCGCGTCCTTAAAAAATTGCGCGAACACCGTTACATTATCGCTCCTATCTGCAGTAGCGAATTTTGAACCTAGCGGATTGAGATCCGTTCTTGTAAAATAAGTGACACCCCATTTATTCGGTTTTTTATCATCAGATTTTATGTATGCTTGCCATATATTAAAAGCAAAACTGGAAGACAACAGCGTATCTGTTATTTCATTTTGTTGTTTATCATTTTCACTCGAGTAGCCTGCGCCGATCTGTAAGTTATGCAGTTGCTTTAATTGTCTGCTTACATCTATCGTGGGCCTGAAATAAATAGTTTTTTGCGTTGGGCTATTTGTATTGGTAAGACTAACCTGATCGGTTATGCGCCAATTATCTATCACCGTATTATGCGTTAGTAATTGCCTGAATCCGCTAAAAGTATCACCACGCATGTAATTAGTTACTCCATAATTAAAACTACCGCCATCCTTATCTTTTAATTTGAATCCCGCAGTGATCAATTGTTCATCGGCAGATTGTATGCTATCCGCAAGGCTCCAGTCACGATTAAACTCTATATTACGCAAAGGTTCCAGTGATTTGAATTCACTCTGTACATATTCATAGCCTGCATCCGTTTCGAGTTTTAGCGGTTTATTAAAAAGTCTTACATCTTTATCCTCTTTAATAAATTGTACTTTGGCTGCTAACCCAACATCATCACCCTTGCCGAGTGTTGAAAAAAGATTCACATTATAATTACTCAGAGCGACTTCAGATTTTATAGTCGTTTTTTTATCAATTAAATAATTGGCCGCTACCGTCACGAGCTGTTGCTTTTTAGGTGTTACCAATAGAATTACAGGATCCCATTGTCCTTGCCTGACATTGTTTACAGGCGGTACCCACTGATAAATAGTTCCATTAGCATTACTGGCAATTTGTATATAATCTCCTTTGCCCTGTCCTACAAAAGTGAATGTAAGATTGTATAAACTATCATTGGGATTAGTTGAAAGAACAAAAACCGAATCATGTATATTGACACCATAAACCGTGTCGATCTTTGTATACAAAATTGTACCAAGCGAAAATGTATCTCTCGGCTCATTCTTATAAAAAGCAGTATCAATACCATTACCAACATTCGCCAGGAACTGCGTCTGATCTGAACTTAATGTCTGATCAATAGGAGAATTTTTTGCATCCTGATTTGAAAACGCACCAATACTAAGTTGCCATTTATTCTTGATGTCTATTTCATCATTTACGTAAATATTTGAATTCAGGTAATCTCTGTTTGCATATTCAAATTCTACTTTGATCCTGCTGTCTTTCGTTATTAATTGTTTAGGCGTAAAGGTTAGTTGCCCAGTATTATAATTGATGACATAATCCTGATCCTGCCCTCTTTGCAACAATATTCCATCCATATATACCCGCTCAGTTCCTGACAACACAGTTATGTAAGTTTCATTGTCGGCTCCTTGT
>DATHNB010000012.1:0-4845 GCA_035486495.1 Ferruginibacter sp.
ACCTGAAAATGAAATAGTGAACCTTCCATTTTTAGCAATAGCTTCTTTCGAGGTAGCAATAATAAATTCCGCCGTGGCCGTATTTAGCTCATCGGTAGTTGGAAATACTTCCAGGTGGTTGTGAACTGTATGTTTGTTCATTTTTTTCAGGCGGTATTACTGACCAACTATGTCCATCCTTCGCAATTAATGCTTCCGCATCTTCCGGCCCCTGCATACCCGCTTCATAGTTAGGGAAATTGACAGAAGGGTTATTTTCCCATGCGGTAATAATTGGCATAAGTACTTTCCATGCGGCCTCTACTTGATCCGCACGCATAAAAAGTGTAGAGTCACCTTCCATAATATCCAGCAACAATGTTTCGTAAGCTTCCGGTGTTGTAGAAGTGTATGATTCGCTATAATCATACTGCATATCTACAGGAGCCATCAGCATTTCCAAACCGGGGCGCTTTGCCTGAAAGCCAAGCTTGATGCCCATGTGAGGCTGAATATTTAAAACCAACCTGTTAGGCTGCCAGTTACCTGTTGCACTATTAGGAAAAGATTGATGAGGAACAGGACGGAACTGCAGGCTAATTACAGAAATTGTTTCGTTCATGTGTTTGCCTGTGCGTAAGTAAAATGGAACGCCTTGCCATCTCCAGTTGTCAACAAAAAATTTAACCGCTGCAAAAGTTTCTACGTTAGAATCTTTTTTAACATCCTGCTCTTCGCGATAACCAATTACTTTTTCACCCTCGATCCAGCCCGGGCCGTATTGTCCACGTACCGCATTCAAATGCACTTCATCAGGCTTGATCATTCTAATGGCATTCAATACATCTACTTTTTTATTGCGTACCTCATCCGCATCAAATGATACGGTTGGTTCCATTGCTATCAAACATAATAATTGAAGAATATGATTTTGTATCATATCACGCAATGCGCCAGCCGTTTCATAATAATTTCCGCGTGTACCAATTCCTAATTGTTCCGATACGGTTATTTGTACGTGATCAATATAATTGCGATTCCAGGTAGGTTCAAACATCGCGTTAGCAAAGCGAAACGCTAGTATGTTTTGTACTGTTTCTTTACCTAAGTAATGATCGAGGCGATAGATCTGAGATTCATCGTACATGCTATGTAACAAGTCATTCAGTTTTTTAGCACTATCCAAATCACGACCAAATGGTTTTTCAATGACAATGCGACTCAACTCTTTATTCTCCACCAACTTGGATTTGCCGATCTTTGTTGCGATCTCTTCGAAAAAACTTGGAGGAACTGCCATGTAAAAGATACGCGTAGCAGCTACTTTCCATTCTGCCTCTAATTTTTCTATCTGCTGTTCTAAAGTATCATAAGTTGATTGTTCATCAAAACCTCCTTTATTATAGCTGATCTTTTTTTCAAACTCACTCCATACTTTTTCGTCGGCCTTACCTCTTCTTGAAAATTTATCTACTCCGTTTTGCATGTGCTCACGAAAAGCATCATCATTCATTTCTGTTTTGCTTACCCCTATGACGGCAAACTTTTCAGGTAACCATTTATCTAAATAAAGATTATAAATACCCGGCATCAATTTGCGCCATGTTAGATCACCTGTACCTCCTAAAATAACTATAATTGTTGGCCCTACGCTATTTGCTGATTTCATTTTACTTAATTAAGAATATTATAGATCGCGCTATTTTTTTGCTTTTTACTTTTTACTTATTTAGTTTCCCAATGCGTATGAAATGTTCCATCACGATCCGTACGTTGATAAGTATGTGCACCAAAATAATCACGTTGCGCTTGTAATAAATTAAATGGCAACCATGCACTACGATAAGTATCATGATAAGCCAATGACACCATTAATGCAGGAACAGGTATGCTCGCATCTACTGCTTTTTTGATAACAGCTCTGATACCATCTTGTGCCGTTTCTAATTTTTTAGCGATACCATCGTTGATCAATATATTTGATAATTCAGGATGCTTTGCAAAAATGCTGCGAATATCTTCTAACAGTTTTGCGCGTATAATACAACCGCCGCGCCATATTGCCGCGATCTCATCTAATTTCAATCCGTATTTATATTCTCCTGATGCATGATATAATAATGACATACCCTGTGCGTATGTTGTTATCATCGAAAAATAAAGCGCTTGTTCTACTGTATCGATGAATGCTACTTTTTCTGTTGCTGATAATGGTGCAAGTTTAGCTGTTGCGGCAAATAAATTTTGTTGAACTTGTTTACGTTCTTCTTTTAACGCAGATAAATCACGTGCACTAACAGCAATATCAATTACAGGAATTGGTATGTGTTGATTCAATGCATCTTGTGATGTCCATTGTCCTGTACCCTTTTGGCCTGCACTTGCAAGAATCATATCAACCAATCTATTATCAGTCAGGTCATCTTTCTTTGCAAAAATATCTGCAGTGATTTCTACTAAAAAAGATTGCAGATCACTTTTGTTCCATTTTGTATATAATTCGTGTAGCTCATCATTATTTAATCCCGCAACATCTTTTAATAACTGATACGTTTCAGCAATTAATTGCATCAGCGCATATTCAATACCGTTATGCACCATTTTTACATAATGTCCTGCTGAGCCTTTACCTACATAAGTAACACAAGGTTCGTTATTTACTTTAGCAGATACAGCCTGTAACATTGGGGCAACTCTGTCGTATGCTTCTTTTGCTCCACCAGGCATAATGCTTGGTCCAAATCTTGCGCCGGATTCACCGCCTGAAACGCCCACGCCCATGAAATGAATATTTTCTTTTGCCAATTGTTCTGTCCTGATATCGGTATCTGTAAAATGAGAATTACCGCAATCCATCAACAGATCATCTTTTGTTAAGAATGGTTTTAATTCCTGTATCACACTATCAACAATCGGCCCCGCAGGCACAAGAAACATAATTACTCTCGGTTTCTTAAGTGAGTTAATAAACTCAGGTAAACTACTGGTACCAAAAATATTTTTTGACGGTGCTTCTTTGATCAATGCTTTTACCTGATCTTCATTTTTATCGAAACCCGACACACTAAATTGATGATCACTTATATTGTAAACAAGGTTGCGCCCCATTGTGCCCAGACCTATCATTCCAAAATCGTATTGTTGCTGTTCCATATTTTATTAGTTATGTAAAAAGTTAACGTGACTTATTTTTTCTTTGATCGATTCTAATCCTGTGTATTGCAATGCATGTAAACCAACGCTTCTGGCTACCTCTACAAACATCATCCTGTCATCGATCATTAGTGTTTGGTGCGGAAGTGTATGAGCTATATCACATGCTGTATGAAAAATATCTGTATCGGGCTTGCGAAATTTTACATAGCAGGAAGATACAAATGCGTCAAACAGTTCATTTAGTTTGTATGTCTTGATACGGTATTCGTTCAATTCTCTTCCTTCGTTACTAACAGCAATAACATGTAGTTTATGTTTTGCTTTCAGCTCTTTAAAAAAAGCAATATTCTCAGGAAAAGGTTTTGATTGCTCGAACATAAAACTTTTAAAATCTTCAACTGTAAAATCTCTTGGTTCATAAAAAACCAATCGTTTTAAATATTGATCGAGCGTAAGCTTGCCCATTTCGTAGGTATCAAAAGTGAGATGATGGCGCTCATCCATTTCATCAAAATCCAATTTGAATTTTTCGGCCGCTAATTTTCTTGAGGAACCTCCCCATCCGTTTGTTAATAGTACGCCGCCGATATCTAAAAACAAGGTGCTTATTTTATCGCCTTTCATTATTTTATCCTGCTGGTATGATGCCTTAAAGTTAAGTTGTTGCGTTGATATTTATATGCCTCTCATCAGAATTCACGATTTCATATTACTATCCTCGATGAAAGCGATTTTTTTCAACCTTTTAACATGCCTTTCTTCGTTACTAAAGACTGCCTTTAAAAAAGTGAATACTACTTCCCTGGCGAGTTCTATACCGATTACACGCTGGCCGATACATAACACATTCACATCATCATGTTCCACACATTGATGAGCTGAATAAGTGTCATGACAAACGCCTGCGCGAATTCCTTTAAATTTATTAGCCGCCACACTAACGCCAACGCCGCTGCCACAAATAATGATGCCTTTTTCTCCCTGCTTCGCAAGAATAGCTTCTGCTACTTTTATGGCATAATCAGGATAATCATCCGGTTGATTTGGATCGAATGTGCCAAGATCATTTACCGTATATCCTTTTTCCTGCATTTCTTTAACAAGAACAGCTTTGTAGGCTACACCTGCGTGATCGGATGCTATAATTATTTTCATACTTATTTATTTAGCAATTATTGTTACGTTAATAAGAAAAGAATATTTCCGTAGCTCCATAGCCATAACTCGGATGATATTGATTTATAAAAGACTTTACTTCTCTCTTTGTTTTTAAAATATCGTGAATTTCATCTTTTAATTTTCCGGTACCGATGCCATGTATTACTACCAATGAGGTTTGATAATGCGCTATAGCCAGATCATAAAATTTTTCGAAAGCTTTTAGCTGGATGGTTAGTATTTCAAAATTACTTAGGTGTTTCCAGCTATCGGTTAATTTTTCTATGTGCAGATCAACAACTGATCTTGCTGTTTCTAAATTTTCTCTTGATTTAGAAGCATCATATATTCTGAAACCAGCATTATTTAATTTACTTACGTCGAATTTTTCAGTTTCTACTTTGTCAGGATAATTTTCAAACAACAGATACGAAAATGTTGCTTCGTTCTTTAATTGTATCTCTTCTATCTTTTTAAATAACTGCTTTGCTTTTATTTTTAAAGATGCTTCATAATACAAGGCTTTCTTTTTATCCGGATTTAATAAAGCAA
>DATHNB010000013.1:0-4983 GCA_035486495.1 Ferruginibacter sp.
TGTATTTGCAACTGCATAAAAACCTTTTAATGAAATGGCAGCCTGCAAAATCAGCCACGCGCAAAGAATGATTAATACAACCTTTGAATTGTTTGCTGCTTTATAAAAAATGAATGCTGAAAGAATAGTTGTTAATATAAAAGTAATACTGATATATGCAGGAAGGTTTTCCATTGTATGATTAGATATTTTAGATATTACTTTAAATATAGCCAATTACTTCTTCAATTAACGAGAATAAAAAAACCGCTTCAAAATTGAAAGCGGTTTTTTACTTTTTATTTTTTACTTTTTAATTAAATTAAAATGAAGAAAAGTTTTCTGTTTTTTATCGCCGCTTTGTTATTGATCTCTGCCGTTTCTGCGCAGCAAAAAATTGTTGCAGATAAGATCGTTGCAGTTATAGGCGATAAGGTTATTTTAAAAAGCGATATCGATAATACCATATCAGACATGGCCCGCCAGGGACAAACCATTCCTGATAATGCAAGGTGTTTAACATTAGAGCAAGCAATGGGCATTAAAGCATTGGTATTACAGGCTGAAAGGGATTCTCTACCCGTTACAGAAGAAGAAGTAGATGCTGATATCGATAATCAGATAAGATATTTTATAAGCGCTTACGGATCGAAAGAAGAATTGGAAAGGATATCCGGCAAAACATTATATCAGCTAAAAGAAGATTTTAAGGATGGTTTTCGTGAAAGAAAACTGGCTACCGCAATGCGCAATAAAATTGTAGAAGATATACATATCACGCCAAATGAAGTAGAACAATTTTTCAATAAGATCCCTACAGACAGTCTTCCTTATTTTGAAAGTGAAGTGCAGGTTGGTCAAATAATCATTCTTCCGGTAGCCAGTCATGATGCGGAAGAATATTGTGTTGATGTATTAAAAGATTGTAAAGAGCAATTAGAGTCTGGCAGAAAAGATTTCAGGTCATTGGCTGCTATTTATTCTGATGATCCGGGAAGTAAAGATAATGCAGGTGAATATGAGATCAACAGAAATGAAAAGCAATGGGATCCTACCTTTTTAGCAAAAGCTTTCAGCTTGAAAGAAGGTCAGATATCCAATCCGTTCAAAACAAAATTCGGCTATCATATTCTTCAATTGGTTAGTCGTACGGGTGATGATGCAGTTGTTCGCCACATTTTAAAAGTTCCGCCAATAACGCAGACAGAAATGACTGCGGCTACACAAAAATTAGATTCTATTAGAACAGAATTAATAGCAGGCAGGTTACAATTTGGTCAGGCTGTATCCAAATATAGTGATGATGATGCCAGCAAATTTACCGGTGGCAGAAAACAAGCTCCGGACGGAAGTACTTACTTAACGATCGATCAGTTAGATAAGGATATGGTACTGGTTATGAGAGACCTTTCTGTAGGCGAATATTCTAAACCCGCTCCATTTGTTGATGAAAGAGGCAAAAAAGGTATCCGCATTGTTTATCTAATAAGCAGATCTTCACCGCACCGTGAGAATTTAAAAGATGATTACAATAAAATAGCACAGCAGGCATTAGAAGAAAAGAAAGGTATTGCATTAGATGCCTGGTTCACAAAAAATGTAAGTAACAATTATATTTATTTGGATGATGAATTTAAAGCTTGCAAAGAATTGAAAAAATGGACCAACGCAGGTAATAGTAATGTAGCAACAGGTAATTAAGTAAAAACATAATTATATTTACAAAGCGTTCCTTTAACCGGAGCGCTTTATTTTTGCAGGATATTTTTTTGCCGGAGAGAAGATAAGTCGTTAATGACAATCATTGAATTATCTTCCAAACTTATTCCTCACTGGCAAAAAATCACATAAAAAAACAAAACGGTTTGATAGATAAACACAAAAAGATAAAGATAGAGGACCATGCCATATTGGTGGGTCTCGTTACGTCTGACCAAACAGAAACACAGCTGAACGAATATTTAGATGAGTTAGCTTTTCTAGCGGAAACAGCCGGCGCGGTTTCCGTAAAAAGATTCACACAAAAATTACCCCACCCCGATCCAAGAATATTTGTAGGTAAAGGAAAGCTCGAAGAGATAAGAAAATATATTCTCTCCAAAGGAAATATAACACTGGTAATATTTGATGATGAATTAACAGGATCACAAATACAAAATATCGAGAAGGAACTCAATGTTACCACCATTGATCGCAGTGATCTGATATTGGATATTTTTGCAAGTCGTGCCAAAACAGCACAGGCAAGAACGCAGGTAGAACTGGCACAATACCAGTACATTTTACCAAGATTAAAAGGTATGTGGAAGCATCTGGAAAGACAAGGTGGTGGCGTAGGCACAAGAGGCCCCGGTGAAACAGAAATTGAAACGGACAGACGTATCGTAAAAGATAAGATAACGCTACTGCGTAAACGCTTAGCGGATATCGACAGACAAGCATCTACACAAAGACAAGAACGCGGCGAATTCATCCGTGTATCTTTAGTAGGTTATACCAACGTAGGTAAATCAACTATCATGAATCTGCTGAGCAAAAGCGATGTATTTGCAGAAAATAAATTATTCGCCACGCTCGATACAACAACACGCAAAGTGGTATTTGAGCAAACGCCTTTTTTATTGAGTGATACCGTAGGTTTCATTCGTAAGCTACCACATCATTTGGTGGAGAGCTTTAAAAGCACATTGGATGAAGTAAGAGAAGCCGATATTTTATTGCACGTTGTAGATATATCACACAACCAATATGAAGAACAATTAGCGGTAGTAAATAAAACGCTGGCGGAATTAGACGCGAAAGAAAAACCAACCGTTACCATTTTTAATAAAATGGATAAATACGAAGAAGAAGCTTTTGACCAATGGCTGGAGCCTGATGTAAAAAAAGAAATTCTGACAGACTTAAAACAACGCTGGCAAAATGAAACAAAAGACAACTGCGTATTTGTATCGGCCCTGCAAAAAACGAATGTTGATGAATTAAGACAAACAATCTTAAACAAGGTGAGGGAAATGTATCAAATAAGGTACCCTTACAGAGCGGAATTCTTTTATTAAACGCTTTTGTCATCCTGAGGCACGAAGGATCTAATCAATAATCAATCATTCTGCGACATTAAGAGAATAAGATGCTTCGTTCCTCAGCATGACAAAGAACTCCTAAATCCTAATGGTTTGACCAAACAATACACCTGGCATAAGATCGCTGAATCGATAGACGAAATCTCTTTTGGCCCTAACGGTCTGGCGGAAGTACAAGCTGGTGGCAAAACGATCTGTATTGCACACAAGGATGATCAGCTACAGGCCTGCGCCCAAAAATGCCCACATGCCGGCGCTCCAATGGCAGATGGATATGTAGATGCCACAGGCAATATTGTTTGCGCGCTCCATAGGTATAAATTCAGCCTGCTGAACGGCAGAAACGTGAGTGGCGAAGGATATTTTTTAAAGATACTTCCTGTTGAAACACGCACTGATGGCATATTTGTAGGTATAGCCGATAGCGGATTATTTAATTGGCTTAAATAATTGCGTTTATTTTTTTGGGTAAATATAAAAAACCTTACTTTTGCCCTCCCAATAACTAGGGTACACTCCTCCTTAGCTCAGTTGGTTAGAGCATCTGACTGTTAATCAGAGGGTCTCTGGTTCAAGTCCAGAAGGGGGAGCAGAATTAAAGCAGCTACGTTTAAACATAGCTGCTTTTTTATTGATTATACTTCCTTAATTAATTTTCTATACTCAAAAAACCAGAATATTTAGCAAAATATTTGTTCAAGACTTTAGTAAGCCATAAGTTTGTCAATAAAAGACAAATTAATGGAAGATACTTTTGGACATTATTTGAGAACCCTTAGAAATAATAAGGGATTAACCTTAACACAACTTGCAGCCAAACTTAATATGGATTCTGCAAATCTCAGTAAAATAGAGAATGGGAAAAGGGAATTTGATGTCAAACGCCTTTCAAAACTTTGTAAACTGTTTAAACTAGACAAAAGCCAAATGGAAAAGGAGCTATTGAGTGAAAAATTTGCAAAAAGTGTATGCGAAAAAAATATAGACACAACAGTTTTCACAATGGCAAAACAAAAAATAAACCTTTTTTCACCTAAGCCATATAAGCTAGAAAGCGGAAATTTAAACGTAATTGCAGATGATAGGGAGATATTCGAATCACAAGATTGGCGATTAAAAGAGTTTTCAAATCCAAATGCTGAAGTTAGAATTGGCACTCTATTTAGTGGCATAGGTGCTGTAGAACATGCTTTTCAAAGACTAAAACTAAATCATTCGATTATTTTTGCCAGTGACATTGACCCATTTGTTAAGCAAACTTATTTTGCAAATTATGAAATTGGAGCAAGTGATTGGCACAATGATGTAACTCAATTTTCAGCAAAAAAATATAAAGGTAAACTTGATATTTTAATTGGAGGCAGCCCCTGTCAAGCATTTTCAATGGTAGGTAAGCGTAAAGGTTTGGAAGATATTAGAGGTACTTTATTTTATGATTTTGCCCGAATTGTTGATGAGACAAAGCCAAAAGTTTTTATTTATGAAAACGTAAAAGGCTTAACAAATCATGATGGAGGGCAGACTTGGAAAATTGTACAGGATGTTTTTCATGAGCTAGGCTATAAAATACAATCCAAAATATTAAACAGCAAAGATTATGGAATACCTCAAAATAGAGATCGAATATTTTGTATTGGATTTAAAAGTAAAGCAATAGATTTTGAATTTCCGACAAAAATAAAACTGGAAAGGACAATGCAAGACTTTCTTGAAGACTATATAGATTCTAAATATTATCTAAAAGAAAAAGGCGTAAAGTTTGTTACTAGTTCGAAGAATAAAACTAAGCGCTACACTCAAATCAATGGTGATATTATGCTGTGTCAAAAAGCAAATCAACAATTTAATTGGCATGGTGATTTTGTTTTTGAATCCGCTAGTGATGATGATTTTGACGAATTTATTTTTGATGTAAATAAAG
>DATHNB010000014.1:0-13789 GCA_035486495.1 Ferruginibacter sp.
ACATATTTAGGCGTTATGCCAATTGCCCAGCCATCTCTAAAGCCGAAGCTGGTGCCCGTTTTCCAGGCAATTTTTTGTGATGAATTAAATTGTTGCCACAAGCCTTCTTCGCCCGGTCGCATCACTTCCTGCATTGCCTGAAAGGTGAACCAGATTGAAGTAGCATCAAAAAAGTTAAGTGCTGTATTTGGATTCTGGATTTTCGGATTTGTTTTTTCAATTCTATAATTAGGCGGATGAAAATCATCCGACATGGCAATGCCTTTGTTTTTGCTTTGATGATTTACTGTTCTTGCCATACTTGCGTAAATGCCTGCCATATCCCACATCTTAACTTCGCAGCCGCCTAATATTAATGATAAGCCATAGTTATCTGCGGGCTTATCTAAAGTCGTAATGCCGCATTGTTGCAACACATCGTAAAAACGTTGATACTTATATTGTTGTAATAGTTTGACGGCAGGTATATTTAACGAACGTGCCAATGCCTGTGATGCAGGCACAGCACCATCATAACCCAGATCAAAATTTTTTGGTGCATAACCTCCAATTTGTGTTGGGATATCAGGAATGATGGAATTAGGCAATATCAATCCATCTGTCAACATCGCTGCATACAACATAGGTTTTAAAGTACTGCCGGGGCTGCGTGGCGCTTTTATTACATCAACATCACTTTCCAGATCGGGATTTTGTGCATCGTAAACATTGCCTACATACGCTAATGTATTTCCTGTTTCAACATCCAATATTAATGCGCATGTATTATTGATGCCATTTCCTTTTAAGACATTATGATGCTGATTTAAAATATCAATCACATTTTTCTGCAATTCAAGATCGATCGTTGTTTTTATTTTTGTTGCAGCAGTAGGATCTTCTTTTTTCAGGTCCTCTTTAAAACGTTGTAATAAATGTGGAGCATATTGAGGTAACGGTAATGGCTCTCCCGGCAATGGCTCAAGTTTTGCAAGATCGCAAGTCGTTTGATCTATCGTTTTATTGGTAACTAATTTATCAAGTAATTCATTTCTTTTCTTTAATAATATATCTCTGTTTTTTCCAGGATGTACTAATGCTGGAGCATTTGGCAGAACAGCCAGAGCGGCCATTTCCCCCCAGCTTAATTTATTGGAGCTTCTTCCAAAATATCTCCAGGATGCAGCATCTAGCCCAACTGTATTACTTCCAAAAGGTGCGTACGATGCGTACATTGCCATGATACTTTTTTTAGAATAAGAACATTCTAATCTTACGGCTTCAACACTTTCAATTAATTTTTGCCAGATATTTCTTTTTGCTTTATTTCTGCTCAGGCGAATAACCTGCATCGTTAGTGTGCTGCCACCTTGTACAATGCTTTTATGTTTGATGTCTTTTTCAATCGCTCTTCCTAATGCAATAATGTCAACGCCGGGATGGGTATAAAATCTTTTGTCTTCAAAAGTGGTAATACATTTTATAAATTTATCCGGCACGTTATCGTTGTAAGGGAATCTCCATTGGCCATCTGTCGCAATCGACGCATCTAATAAAGTGCCGTCTCTGTCTTCAATAACATAACTGGTAGGTGCGTTAAATAATTTTTTGGGGAAGGAAAACCAGAACCAAATAAGTAATAGCAATACAATGCCTAACACAATTTTAGTTGTGCGCGTGAGATTTTTTATTTTATTTGATATGAGTGTAAAAAGACTCATTAAAGTTTTATTCTAACAAATTTTATCTATCGGTAACTAATTAGGCTAAAGCCTTCGAACTTACTTTATTAAGTAACCCCCGACTTAAGTCGGGGGTTACTATAGTTTATATATTGATCTGGCTTTAGCCCGATATATGGCTATTGAGCTACAACATCAATCCATCTACCATTAACTCCCGCAGTGATAGAATTATCATACATAGCTTCGCAGAAAGTTCCCGGTAAAAAGTAATGACCTAAATAAGATGCATTTAATTGTACATAATAAGTAAGCGTTTTATTCTGATCAATATCGAAATAGGTATATATCCTGTCATCGCGAATATCCTGGTAATCTGATGGAGATGATTGAAAACTTCCTTCTCCATCCATCATTCGTGTATTCAATATTTCCCATCCGCTTGGGAATATCTGCGATAGCGCCATTTGCGTATAATCACGTTTGCCGGTATTTTTGATGGTTACTTTCGCAATAAAATCGGTTCCCTGCGTTAGTGAACTGATATCAATAGGATTGCCATTTTGCGATACATAACTAACGTTCATGGCTAAAACGGCCGGGTTGTTATTAACATGAAGATCACTTCCTGCCAAAGGCTGTCCTTTTGTTATCAATCGTACATATAAATTATTATTACCCTTGTTGCTGATCGTAACATTGGCGTTACCATTTTTTATATCAACAGGAGTTTGCGAAAAGTAAGATGATGAATTAATGTTAACTATTTTGCCATTAATATTTTCACTCACAATAATTTTTGATCCTGATGGATTTTTACCGCAATATTCTGCGATCGCTATTAATGAGTACGCAGTTGTTTGTGTACTGTACCAATTATCTTGTGATAATTTGTCAGCGATAGTGCTTACCATATCTGCGGCTTGTGTTCGTCTGCCCAATAATGTTAGCGTTTCCAAAACCATTGCCTGGTCACGCAAATCAGAACCATAAGTATAGCCTGGCGAAGAACGTTGTGGAAACGTTGTTGGTAAACCACTGATAAGATTCAATGCTGCATTATCCTGACCAACTAATTTATAAGCTGCAGCCAATCTCCATTTAGCTTCGGGAGAAAGATATTTGAATTCTTTCAAACGGTTCATGGCACCAAGCTCTGGAGCCTTCGCCAGAGCCAATAAAAATAAACGATATGATTGCGTAAGATCGCTGCCATAAAAATTTGTTGTTGCAGGAACCCATCCGTTTGCTTTATTGCGTTGATACATTTTCCATTGCTGCATCATGGATTCACTTACGTTATAACCTCTTGCCTGCGCTTCAATTAAAAAATGACCTGCATAATTTGTTCCCCATTCATCGCTTTCTCCTTCTCCCGGCCAATAACTAAATCCGCCGTCGTTGCGTTGAAAGTTTTGTATCCTGGAAATGCCTGATTTAATATTTCTGTCAATCAATGATTTTCTGTAATCATCCAAATCAGTTAATTGATTCAATACCAATTGAGGGAATATCGCAGATGTTGTTTGCTCGATACAACCGTAAGGATATTCAATTAAATAATCCAGTCTCTTTTCAAGATTCATTGGTGGTACGCTCGATATTTCCAATGTAGCTTTACTTGTTGCAGCAACGCCGATGGGAGCAACAACAGTGTTCCATTGTTCGTTAGCTGCTAATAATTTTTGACTAACACTTGTAACAGGAGGGTTTGGATTGCGGATATCCAATTCAATATCGCAATCGGCTTTTTCATTACCGCTTGTTGCCGTAACTTTTACTTTACCGATGCCAATATTCTGTTTCACATTAACATTAAAATAAACCTGCTGTTCGCCGACTTCTGTAAAGCTTAAAGTTTGAGTAGGGGAGCCGACAACTTCTAAAAAAGGATTCGATTGTAATGTAACAGTAACATCCTTCACATTCTTTTCCATTGCGAAGACTGTTACGGGAAGTTTGATGCTTTCCGTAGGACCTAATACTCTTGGCATTGTTGCCAATATCATTAAAGGTTTTTTGACTGCCACAGTTTTTTCCGTATTACCATAACTGCCATGATCGGCAGCCACAACCATCGCTCTTACGGAGCCAATGTATTGTGGTAAAGTGAAATTGTGTGTCTGACTTTCGCCTTCATCTACATGAAATGGTCCAAGGTATTGAACTACCGGTTTAAATCGATTGGCCTTTTTTTGTTTTGCAGGTCCTGCATCCTGATCACCACCTATCGTTAAGATCCTGTCTAAGCCGCCGCCCCATGCACCAATTACAAAATCATACAGATCCCAACTTTTAACACCTAATGCTTCACGAGCATAAAAATAATTATGCGGGTCCGGTGTTTTAAATCTTGTCAGATCCAATAAGCCTTCATCCACTATCGCAATACAATACGTCATTGCTTTACCATCTTTCTCACTAACGGTAATGGATGACTGCTGTTCAGGTCTAATTGAACTTGGCATATTGATGACAGGATTGAGAATAGTGTTTTTATCTTCTACAAAAATTGGTATCACGCCATACATTCTTATTGGAAGATCATTGAGTGTTTGCGCGTGAGGTTGCAATAAACTTACATTTACATAAACGTTGGGTGACATATTTTTATCTGCTGTAAATTTCACTACTGTTTGTCCCTGTGTAGTTTCAACCCAAAATGTTTTTACAATCTTGGTTCCTGATTCAATACTTATCAATCCTCTGCCACCTTTACTACTTGGGATTGTTAGTGTTACTTCATCGCCAACATTATATTTTTGTTTGTCTGATGTGAATGATAACATTGATGCAGCCGTAGGATCATCCGTATTATCTCTGCTTTGCCAACCCGGAGAATCAATGTATATAACCTGTCCGCTTGTATGGCCACTTCTCAGATCTTTCACCAACACTAAATATCTCCCCCATTGATTATCATCAACTCTAAAATCCCATTCGCATTTTCCATCTCTTAGTTGAAGCGTTTCTTTTCTGATTAATTTATTGTACTGATCCTGCGTAAAGTTGCTTAAGCTTTCACCGCTATTATCCCACCACCAGCGCCATTGGATTTTATAAAACTGTACTTCAATATCAGTGTTGCCTTGCACTAATTGTCCTTTGCTATCAACATCAACAATTTGTGCCGTGTGTGTGTGATTTGTTAACAGGAAGCCCCATGTTTTATCGCCCTCAGGCATTTTTATACCGGCATAACTATCATACGGACTATAAGGAAGTGTAACATTATCAATACTAAATGCGCCGCCTGGTTCAAATACTTTTACCAACATATTGGCACTTAACATTCCCGGTGCATTATCATCAATAGCAAAATCAGGTTTTATAGTTGCGTTACCATCCGCATCCAATGTGCCATCAAACATTGTTTTGCTTTGAGTAGAGTAGGTGCCTGTTGGATTATCAAAACTATATCCGTCAAATCCTTTGAACTTCGTTGTTGTTGCATATAGCGATACATCGATCTTTGCTTTCAAATTTTTCGCAGGCGTACCGAATAACCATTTAGAAGATAAAGTGCCTGTTGAAGCAGAGTTTTTTTCTAACATAGAATCGCCAAAATTCAGATCGATCTTTAATCGGTTCGGCATAATGGTTTCTATTTTGATCGTCTTTTCAAAAGTTGCGCCGCCAACTTTTATTTTTACCTGCCAGTTTCCTGTAGGAGCGTCTTGATCTGTTATTGTTTTAAAAACGTTGAAGCCATCGTTAGCATTATGTTGTACAATATGTTTGTATAATTGCCCTGCAGGATTGTACAAATTAAAATCAACTGGAATATCACTTGGTAATTTATTTTCTTTGTCTTCTACAATGCAATTGATATACAAAGAATCTCCCGGGCGCCATACACCGCGCTCGCCAAAAATGAAACCTTTAATGCCGTTTACTATTTCATCGCCACCAACATCAAAGCGACTTAAAGGAAGTGTGCTTCCATCATCTAATTTTAAATAACCTTTCTCTGTTGCTTTTTGCGCAACCAGTAAAAAGGGTTTTTCTTTTAGATTGAATGTTGCAAACCCATCATTATCACTTGTTGCTTTTCCGATCACTTGTTGCTGGTAATCTAATACTTCAAGATCAACGCCATTCATAGGTTCTGTTGAAATGATGTCAGACACTGCCACTTGAAAAGAATTGTTAGCACCACGTTTTGCAGTCAGCCCAATATTAGAAGCCAAAATATTTCTTACTGCCCAACGATCTTTGTTATAATAAGATTTGTAGCATGGATCATCTTTATGATCCCAGTCATATCCGTAAGGGTAGGCATTGTTATAACGGGTCCAAAAATCATCATTGTCATCTAAGCCTGAACCGTTTGAGCTAGAGGATTCATCGTCTTCTCCATCAACTTCATCTGTATTATTCCCTGCAGTAGAATCTGCAGAATGACAAGTATATAAAGAATACTCGGGCCTGAATCCAACAACAATACGATAAATGGCGCCCGGCTGTGTTTTTAAAAACTTATCAATGTCTAAAGAGAAATGTTGTTTCTTATGAAGATCCAAAGTCTTATCATCATCCAATCTCAATGTTTTTTCAACAATAGGTTTTGCTACGCGGCGCAGATCGTCATCACCACTAAGATCATTGCTTTGTAAGAATTGTGGAATATCATTTTCATAGATCTGAATAATACTGATATCAACGGCTTTTAAATTGATAGCTTCAAAAGGCAATAATAATTTACCCGAGTTAGGAAGAATATTTCCTCTTCCCTGAATTTCTACAGATGGCATTCTGTTCTCAAAAAAGATACTGGCTGTAAATGCCTGACTCAATGCAGCGCCCCAAATATTTTTTATGCCGGCATTTACATTTACCGTAAAATTTCCATCTAGCTTATCTCCTGTATAGATCTTTACTTCACTACCGTTGATAGTGTAGGTTATATCCGATTGATCGCTGATGCCTAGCAAGCCCGTTAGTTCTTGTCCTACAAGTAAAGGATCGCTAAATTGTACGGATGCATATTGTTGCACGTCATTCATCGCCATAACATTCATCACTTTAAAATCACCAACAGCAGGAATTTCAAAATCTTTTTTATCTGCGATAGCAACATTCAATGGTTTACCATCCCAGCTTAGTGAAACGTGAGAAGCATTGCTACCTCTTGTAATTCCTTCCACGGTAAAGTTGTGAAGCTTTATACTTTCATTATGTTGCCAGCTTATTTTTAAATTCTGGCCATCCTGCGTAGCAACTAATAATTGTTCAACTGTTGCAGATGCTTCTATATCGGCGGTTTCAATTTGTCCTAATAAAATCATTTTGTCTTTTGCACCTGCACTGCGCAAACCATAATCTGTTACTTTAAAAGCGGGCTTTAAAGTTTGCACGTTAAAATTAAATGTTGCAAAATCAGCAGGTACTTTAGTGATATCACCTAACTTAAATGATACTTCGTACAATTGATCTGCATCCAGATTCTTTTCCGGTTTAAATTCTATTGTTCTTGCATCAATCCATGTGGCTTTACCTTTTACCGATGGTGAAAAATCAAATAGTGATTTATCAACAACATCTCCAACTGCATGTGTTGTAGGAACATCCTCTGCCAGTTCGATTTTTATAGAAGCTGTTTTTGAAATAACACCCGAAGTATAAGCATTAATGTATTTGCTATATGCAGGATCAACACTGAGCCATTTCTTTTTTGTGTGGCAAGAGGACATGATTAATGCTGTGCCGATAAGAAATAAAAAAGCAATGTTGATTTTTTTTAGGATAGAATTGAAATTGGATTTCATATGCGTAAAGTTTGGTAGTTAGTGGTCATTTGTTTTAGGGAGGCAAACGTTTTTTTGCGACGATTAAGGTACTGATTAGTATTGATTCTGTTAAATATTTTTGAGTTACTAATTACGAATGGTTCCCGCCTCATGCCGGCGTGGGCATCGTAACTGCAACGCCGCTCCTTTGGCAACTGAAAAAAAGTGCTGCGCACTATTTTTTCTGCTCGCTGCGCTTGCACCGTAGCCAAAGAGGCGACTTATGCAGTTACTGGTGGAGATTGGGAATGTGGAAGGTTAATTTAGGTTGGTCTCTTAGGATTCTTCTGATCTTTTAAAATTTGAATTGTTTAGATGTTTTAATTCTTGAATGAAATAAAATAAAACTCCACAACCCATCAGGCGCCCACTCTACCAGTTCCTGAGGAAGTGCCTCTTTGGCTACGGTGCGAGCGAAGCGCAGCAGACAAAATCATGCGCAGCATGTTTTGTCAGTGGCCAAAGTAGCGCTGGAGCAGGAACACAGCCGAGCGGCTATGAGCGATCAAGAAGATATCACCATAAGGACACCAATGGTGGAGCAAAAAGAGCGAAAAGGAAAAGGGTTCCGATGAAACACCGAAACCCTTTACTATAAAAAAAATTAAACTATTCTGCGATAATCTGATTACGCAACAGATCCTCAAAAACATCTCGTCTGCGAATTAATTTAGCCTCGCCATTCTTAACCATAACCTCTGCAGGTTTTAAACGAGAATTAAAGTTAGAAGACATTTCAAAACCATATGCACCTGCGTTATAGAAAACAAGAAAATCACCTTCTTTAACTTCGGTCAATTGTCTATCCCATGCAAACGTATCCGTTTCACAAATATTACCAACTACAGTATATATTCTTTCTGCACCAGTTGTGTTAGTAATATTTTCAATTCTATGAAAAGCATCATAAAACATCGGACGAATTAAATGATTGAAACCACTGTTTACGCCAACAAAAACTGTAGCAGTTGTTTGTTTGATCACATTTGTTTTTACAACAAAGTAGCCACACTCGCTCACTAAATATTTTCCCGGCTCAAACCATACTTCTAATTTTCTGCCCGTTTCCTGTTCGTGTGTTTTAAAAGCTTCTGATAATTTTTTACCCAAAAGATTTACATCTGTCTCAACATCTCCTGCCTGGTAGGGAACTTTAAATCCGCTACCTAGATCAATGAATTCAAGATCAGGAAAATGTTTAGCCATTTCAAACATCACTTCTAATCCTTGTAAAAAAACATTTACATCTTTGATCTCGCTACCTGTGTGCATGTGTATACCTGTAACATGCAATTTGGTTGATTTTACAACGCGTTCGATATGTCTCATTTGATGAATAGAGATGCCGAATTTGCTATCGATATGCCCTGTAGAAATTTTATAATTTCCACCCGCCATAATATGCGGATTCAAACGAATACAAACCGGATAGCTATTGCCAAAGCGCGTTCCAAACTGTTCAAGAATAGAGATATTATCAATATTGATATTTACGCCTAGATTTTTTGCTTCCTCAATTTCTTCAAAATCTACACAGTTAGGCGTGTACAAAATTTGTTTTGGCTGAAAGCCCGCTCTCAATCCTAATTGTACTTCGTTTACGCTTACGCAGTCAAGGTTTGCACCTATTTCGTGCATCCATTTAAGGATATTAATATTAGTTAAGCTTTTACAAGCATAAAAAAAACGTGCATTACATCCTTCAAAAGCATTCTTTAATTTATTGTATTGTTCCGCTATTCTTTCTGCATGATATACATAAACCGGTGTGCCAAATTCATTGGCGATGTCAACTAATTGCTGTGGGGTTAATACCTGTGTCATTGTTTTAATTGTTTGACTGATCTTTTATTTTGTTTGATCAATCGTTTATAAAAGAAGTTATAAAAAAAGGTATGAAAACATTTCTCATACCTTATTAAAATATTATTCTAATAATTTATGATTCTGAAAAACCGTCCTTACTTTCTGTTCCGTCGTTCTCTACTATTTCGCCTTCTTCTGTTACAGCTAGTATAGCTTCAGTTTCTTCTCCGATTGCTATTTGTGATTCTCCATCAGGATGAACCACGGTGGCCTTGACTAATTCTTCCATCAACACTTCATTTATCTTAGGCAAATCAGACGCGCTGTTGATACCGAAATAATCCATGAAAGATTTAGATGTTGCATATATCAATGGCTTGCCAACAGCTTCTTCATTTCTACCGGCAATTACCACAAGATCTTTCTCTAATAATTTTTGAACGGCGTAATCGCAATTCACACCTCGTATAGCTTCAATCTCGCTTTTAGTGATAGGTTGCTTATAGGCAATGATAGATAAGGTTTCCATCGAAGCCGTTGATAATCGCTTCAGGAATTTATCGCCATTTAATTGCGCTATTGTTTGATGATATTCTTTCTTTGTCAGGAACTGCCATCCGCCACCACTTTCTCTTAATTCAAAAGAATAGAATTCGCCGCTGTATTTTTCACAGATGCCTTCAATTGCAGATTCCACCTGATCTAATGAAGCTTTATCTTCAATAAAACCAAGGGCATTATTCACCAGGTCAACTAATTCAAGACTAGTTAAAGGTTTATCGCTGGCAAAAACCAACGCTTCAATGTGAGGTATTATCTGTGAAAGTTCCATCTTTAATAATTTGCTAATTAGCTAATTTGCTGATGTGCTAATAAACAGTAAGATAATTATTGATTTAATATGAATTTTAAAAATTAGCACATTAGCATATCAGCACATTATCACATTGCTTATCCGTTTAATGCTGCTGCACCACTTACTATTTCTGTTAACTCAGTAGTAATGGCCGCTTGTCTTGCACGGTTATAACTAATTTTTAATGATTTCAATAATTCGTTCGCATTATCACTTGCTTTATCCATTGCTGTCATACGTGCACCGTGTTCACTGGCATTCGCATCCAATACAGCTTTGAATAATTGTGTGTTCAATATTTTCGGCATCAACTCAGCTATCAATACATCTTTGCCTGGTTCAAAAATAAAGTCGGCCTTTTTACCTTGTGTTTTGGCGATCTTTTTTACAGGTAAAAATTGTTCATCAACGTATATCTGTGTACCTGCATTTTTAAATTCGCTGTAGATCAATTCAACGGCATCAACTTCTTTTGTAGCAAAAGCTGTCATTGTATATTGAGCAGCAGTTTGCACTTTATCAAAATTCAATCCTGTGAATATATCCCAATATTTATCAACTACTTTAAAACCGTTTTTAGTAAAATGCTCATAACCTTTTTTGCCGATTGGCAAAATTTGAACATTTCCTTTAGCTTCTTGCGTAGCGTATTTATCACTGATCACTTGCTTCGCTAATTTAATTAAGTTACTGTTATAGCCGCCACATAAACCCCTATCGCTTGTAACGACAATGATCAATACCTTTTCAATCGATCTTTCTGTAGCCAGCGCCACATTTACATCTCCATCACTTGTGCTAACAATATTGCCCAGCATTTCCTGCAGTTTTTGTGCATAAGGGCGCATTTGTGTAATAGCATCCTGAGCGCGGCGCAATTTGGCAGCACTCACCATTTTCATGGCTTTAGTTATTTGTTGTGTGCTTTGAACACTTTTTATCCTGTTACGTACTTCCTTTAAAGCTCCTGACATATAATCTATTAGAAATAGTGAATCCTATACTTTTGGCTGGCAAAGGTAGGGCAAAAATGGTTAAGGTTTGCTGGAGAAAGTAAAAAGTTAAAAGTCAAAAGCAAAAACTGCTTATTGCAGCTTTTAATGCTGATAATAAAGGATTTATGTTCGATGTACGACGTTGGATGTACGATGTTTAGCAGCTAGATTTTATAAACAAAGAATTAACATGGCTTTTTTAACATCCGACATCGTACATCGAACATCCGACATATTAAATTAGTACATTTGCCCTCCTGTCAATTTGGCTCTGAATATATTTCAGCATCATATTTGACATTTGAACGGTTTGATTTAATAAATATATACAATTAGGAATTTATGATAGGTCTTTTGTCAAAAGTATTTGGAGGCAGTAAAAGCGAAAAGGATGTAAAAAAGATACGTCCCCAGGTAGAGAAAATTAATCAATTCTTTGCTCAATATCAAACATTAAGCAATGATGAACTGCGTAATAAAACGCAGGAGTTTCGTCAGCGTATAAAACAACATTTGAGTGCCGTTGATGAAAAGATCAATGAAAAACAATTGGCTGCTGAAAATCTTCCTGTAGATGATATTAACGGAAAGGATATTATTTATCAGGAAGTTGATATTTTAAAGAAAGATAGAAACAAACAGATAGAAGAAATTTTAGAAGAAATTTTACCTGAAGGTTTTGCTGTGGTAAAAGAAACAGCGCGTCGTTTTAAAGAAAATACTTCACTAGAAAGTACGGCTACAGAATTAGATAAAATATTAGCTGCTAAAAAGCAACATATTAAAATAAGCGGAGATAAATCTATTTATAGTAACACATGGATCGCCGGAGGCGGACAAGTTACCTGGAACATGGTACATTATGATGTTCAGCTGATAGGTGGTGCCGTATTGCATTCGGGGAAAATTGCGGAAATGGCTACCGGTGAAGGTAAAACGCTGGTAAGTACTTTGCCTGCTTATTTGAATGCATTAGCTGGTGAAGGTGTTCACATCGTAACAGTAAATGATTATCTGGCTAAACGTGATAGTGAATGGAACGGTCCTATATTCGAATGGTTGGGTGTTACAGTTGATTGTATCGATAAACACGAACCGAATAGCGATGCGCGTCGTGATGCATACAATGCAGATATTACTTATGGTACCAACAATGAATTTGGTTTTGATTACCTGAGAGATAACATGGTACACAACCCTGATGAAATGGTACAACGCAAACATCATTTTGCGATGGTGGATGAGGTGGATAGTGTATTGATCGATGATGCAAGAACACCGTTAATTATCAGTGGTCCGGTTGGACATAGCGATAACACACAACAATTTTTCGATCTTAAACCTCGTGTTGAGAAAATAGTTGAGGCACAAAGAAGAGCTGTTAATCAATATTTAATCGAAGCAAAGAAAAAAATAAGCGAAGGCAATGATGACCCGAAAGATGGTGGATTGGCGTTGGTGAGGGCACATCGTGGCTTACCAAAGAATAGTGCTTTAATTAAATTCTTAAGTGAACCTGGAATAAGAGTTAAACTACAAAAAAGTGAAAACTATTATTTAGCGGATCAGCAGAGAGAAATGGGGAAGGTTGATGAAGAATTATACTTCCACATTGATGAAAAAAATAATAGTGTTGATCTTACCGATAAAGGGATCAATCTGATCACTGGTTCAGGTGAAGACCCTGAGTTTTTTATTGTGCCGGATCTTGCTACTAAACTATCAGATATTGATAAAAGTGCTGCAAACGCTGATGAAAAATTACAGGCTAAAGAAGTTTTATTAAATGAATATTCTGTAAAAGTAGATCGTATCCATACTGTGCAGCAATTACTAAAAGCATATACTTTATTTGATAAGGATACGGAGTACGTTGTACTGGATGGCGCTGTAAAGATTGTTGATGAACAAACAGGTCGTATTCTTGATGGAAGAAGATACAGTGATGGTTTGCATCAATCAATCGAAGCAAAAGAAAATGTAAAGATTGAAGCTTCCACACAAACATATGCTACGGTTACTTTGCAAAACTATTTCCGTATGTACCACAAATTGGCGGGTATGACAGGTACTGCAGAAACAGAAGCAGCAGAATTATGGGATATCTATAAATTAGATGTGGTAACTATTCCAACAAATATTGTTGCTGTTCGTAAAGATGAACAAGATCTTGTTTACAAAACGAAGAGAGAAAAATATAAGGCTGTTATTGATGAAGTAGAAAAATTGCGTAATGCAGGTAGACCAACATTAGTTGGTACAACATCTGTAGAAATAAGTGAATTATTAAGCAGGATGTTAAAGCAAAAAAATATTCCTCACAATGTATTGAACGCAAAGCAACATGCTAAAGAAGCACAGGTAGTTGCGGAAGCTGGGTTAGCCGGTGCCGTTACTATTGCAACTAACATGGCTGGTCGTGGTACAGATATCAAGCTTGGGCCTGGCGTTAAAGATGCAGGTGGTTTAGCTATTGTTGGTACAGAAAGACATGAAAGTCGCCGCGTTGATAGACAGCTGCGTGGTCGTTCCGGTCGTCAGGGTGATCCTGGTAGTACACAATTTTTTGTAAGTCTGGAAGATGATTTGATGCGTATGTTTGGTAGCGAACGTATTGCTTCGATGATGGATAGAATGGGTTACAAAGAAGGTGAAGTGATTCAGCATAGCATGATCTCTAAA
>DATHNB010000015.1:0-5867 GCA_035486495.1 Ferruginibacter sp.
TAAATATACTTCCGATTATTTGTATATTTTTCGAAGCCCCGGAGTATGATACTTCAATTTGGATATTATTGATCTTACTTACCTTGGTACAAAATATTTCCATTATAGTAGAAACTATTGCTATAAAAAAAGAAAAAGAAAAACTTGTTCTCATATCCAATGTTATATTTACCGTCGGCTATTGTATTGCTCATATACTGATACTTTTTATTGGATATTCTTTATCAGTTCTCTTATCAGCAATTGTTTTGATATTCCTGCTAAAGAGTATTGTGATCTTATATTTTGATAAGAAATTATTAGCTGCGAAGGATCATATATCCACACCAATTATAGGTAAGCAATGGGCCTATATTGGTTTATTTGATATCATAAGTATAATTAGCAGATCAATAGATAAATGGTTAATATTAATACTATTCTCTTACGCAACGTTCGCAACCTATTATAACGGATCGTATGAAATACCTGTTTTTGGATTAATGTTAACCGCAGTAGATAGTATCCTGATTGTTGATTTAGCAAAAAAAAATAACGATATCAAAACAAAAGCCCCGGAATTATTTACCAATTCTTCTTTATTACTTGCGGCAATAGTTTTTCCTTGTTTTTGTTTTCTATTCTTTTATCATCAGGAATTCTTCATTCTTGTATTTAGCAGCAAATACAAAGAAGCTATTCCTGTTTTTCTTGTCAGTATTTTTGTGTTACCTGTACGCATTAATAATTTCACAAGTGTTTTACAAGTTAGTAATCGAAACGATCTAATCACAAAAGGGGCTTTGATAGATATTATAAGTACAATTATTTTAATGTTGATATTCTACCCTATATTACAAATGCGAGGATTGGCATTATCTTTCGTCGTAGCAACTTATATACAGTGCGGGTATTATTTATTTAAAACCGCACAACTACTTGATAAAAAAACAACTGATCTTCTCCCTATAAAGAAGCTATTGCTTTTTATGTCTTTCTCTCTAATTATTATAGGCGCAATAAAATATATTACTATAAGCTTTGACTTTCTATGGATCATAA
The DNA here is from genome assembly GCA_035486495.1 of Ferruginibacter sp. Classification (GTDB taxonomy): domain Bacteria; phylum Bacteroidota; class Bacteroidia; order Chitinophagales; family Chitinophagaceae; genus Ferruginibacter. The sequence goes on from DATHNB010000015.1 coordinate 1,042, forward strand.
TAACCGGCGTATTATCATGTATAGCTGTGATAAGTATATTGCTATTATATCATTTTAAGAAAGACACTCATGCAATAACATTAATCACTAATATTAATAATTATCTTTAAGCATAAATATAATTATGGCACTTTTGAGAAGAATTGCTAACAAAGCAAAAGCAGAGATTAATACAGGTTTTGGAACAAACACTTCTGCTTATGGTGGCAGGTTAGTTAATAAAAATGGGCGCCCTAATATCGAGAAAAAAGGTGTCGGTATTTTGGAAGGCGTTAGCTGGTATCATACTATGCTGGATCTACCTCTCTGGAAATTTCTTTCAATACTGTTATTGTTTTTTATTCTAATTAATTTTCTATTTGCAGGTATTTATTATGCAGTTGGTATAGAACATCTTAGCGGATTAAACGGAGCTAATTCAGAAGCTAAATTCATCGACGCCTATTTTTTTAGTACCCAAACATTTACCACAGTAGGTTATGGCCGAATAAATCCCATGGGCTTTGCTACGAGCGCCATCGCAGCAATAGAAGCTTTAGTAGGTTTACTAAGCTTTGCATTGGCAACAGGTTTATTTTACGGGCGATTCTCAAAACCCGAAGCTTTTTTAAAATATAGCAACAATGCCATTATTGCTCCTTATAAAGATGGCGCAGCTTTTATGTTTAGAATTTCTCCATATAAAAATACTAGCCTTACAGACGTTACTGCAAAAGTTAGCATTGGTTTATTTATAGAAGATGAGAATGAAGATGGAAAAGTAAGAAGCAGTTTTTATAATGCGCCCCTCGAATACAGTATTGTTAATTCTCTTACATTAAGCTGGACAATAGTACACCCTATAAATGAAGAGAGCCCCTTTTATACATTCACGGCAGAAGATTTTGCTAAAGCAAAAGGTGAGATTATTGTATTTGTAAAAGCTTTTGATGATATGTTTAGTAATGAAGTTGTAAGTCGTAGCTCATATCTTTTTAATGAAATTATTGTGGGTGCAAAATTTGATCCTATGTATTTTCAAAGCCCTAATCATAATAAAACAATACTGGATATTGGTAAATTAAATAGTTATACTGCAATAGACATAAGGAGTGTGTTACCAATTAGTAAAGATGCTACTACTGCATAAATATGATTCAGTTGTTATTTATAGTCCGGGCTGCACATTAACCGATCTTGTCCGGTTAAGTTTAAGATCGCTCAGAATACTTGACTTAGGACTGAGACTTATACTAAAGAACCTGTTAACGGCTGAGTTTGAAACACTAATAGCCATTTGCCAGCAATGCATATCTCTTGCCAATGTTAGACTTATAAGCCCCAATTGTCGATTTGTAATATCATAGTTTCCTGATACACCTGCTTGCCATTTTGGTGTTAAAGCAACTGTAGCATTAAAATTACTATACTGAGTTACTACATATTGAGTAATGTAACTAAAATAGGTATTAACAACACCTGTAGTTGTGGCACGGCTTACAGACAATGAATAAGTAAGCGATAATGTCCACGGCACACTAAAATCAGTATGTGCTGCGGGATTATTACTTACATAAGCAGCTTCCTGTTGATAATCATTCAACGGTAAACCTGTTGTAGGATCTAAGTTTGTATAGGGCTGTACTAACGAATGGGATGGCACCTGCTTTTTTTGATCACCTCCTTTAAATTGAGTTGAAAGAGCAAGATTTGCACTGGTTAATTCACCTATCGAAAATCCGTTGCCACCCTTCCACGCTAATTTATTAACTCTTTGTCTAACCGAATCATACCTATAAGGATCTATGGTTGCGCCAGCTGTGATATTAATCTTATTAAATAAATTAGTGCTTGCACTGATAGCGAATGGACTTAACTGAAATGAATCCGCTAGGAAGTTGTAACTACCAGTAATATTAAAGGCATCTATCAACGTAATTTTCTTAACGCCTGCCGCACTTGTGTCTGACTTGGATTTAACCTTTGCCTGTATATTATTATTAATACCAAAGCTAAGTCCGCCAAACCTTTGTTCACTAAAGGCTCCATATATACCATTCTCATAGTATGATCTTCTAACAACGTTACCGAAAGTATCAACTGAATTATAATAGCTACCTCCATTCATATTTGGCGTATAGCTAACCGATACACTCGGAGTTATTAAATGCCGTATAGCCTGCACTTCTGAATTTTTACCAAAATTAAACATGCCGAATATTTTGGTAGTAAATGCTACAGCAAACGACATACTGCGAGCGGTATAAAAACCTTTTTGAATCGATGTATCTAATTGATTATTACTGTACTGATCGACAGCAGTCACTATTGTTTTTTGCTGATACCACCGCTCGGTATAACTAACGCTCGGTGCTATATTTATTGCTCCCAACTGAGGTAATGATAATGTTATAGGTACTGAGTGATTTGCGCCCCATTGAAAATTGGTGCCAATTTGCGGAAAGGCTTTGGTAGTGGTATCATCAAAATAACGAGTAGTGCTTTGTATGCCTGAGCTAAGACCTATCCCTACATTTTCATACCATTTTAAAGAACCTGCAGCTTCCTTTCTTCTAAAAGGATATAATGTATTTTCATTAAAACTTAGTGTTGGTAATGATATATCAGTTTCTTTTGTAACAGAGTTCTGACTAGCAGTTCCATTAACAGTATAACTATACGTCTTAAATGTTCTGGCATAATTTATACTCGAATTAGAAGAGTTATTAAAAGGAACCTGAGGATTAGTTGTTACATAACTATTGTACCTGGAACTACCGTAATGAACGCTTGCAGCAAAGGTTTGACCAGGTATCGCTTTAGAATCACTTTGATGAACCCAGTTAATCTGATATGTTTTTGCTACAGAATAATCAGGATCCCCTTTAAAATTATATTTATCATATTGATAAGAAAAATCAAAACTACCACTATAGTGGTATCGTTTATAATATCGTGGGTTTACATCGATGGCCCAACTTCCATAAGAGTAAATATTACTTTTTAATATTACATCCCAATACTGATTGATCACTTTGTAATAACCCAATCCTTGTAGTTCCAAACCAAAGGTCTGATCTTCTGTGAATGTTGGTGGTAATACTCCTGAATGCCTTCCCTGCGTTAACGGAAAAATACCAAAGGGTAAATAAAGAGGTATTGGCACACCCTCAATTTCAGGATGTATTGGACCGGTGATCGCTAATTTTTGATTGATGAATTTTATCTTGGTACTTACAAATGCAAAGTGAGGCGTATCCAGGTTACAAGTCGTAAATCTTGATCTGAAGGCATAAAAAACATCCGCATCTATTTTTTTCATTTTTTCGGCATACACATACATCTCTCCTTGTTGTGTATAAGTACCCTTCGTAATACCTTTGCCATTTTTCATATTAAAACGAATGGTATCACTTACCGTTTTAAAATCTTTATCATTATAGGTGGGAAAAGCAATAGGCTTTCCTGTACTATCTTTTATTATATACGCAGATATTATTCCACTCTCCTGATTAAATTCAATACCAGGCGCTGTTAATTCATTGTCCTTATAAGTAGTTTTGGCTTCTTTCCCATATAAGGTTATTTTTTTAGTAGGAATGTCTAATACCATCGAATCATCTGCATGGTAAACAACTGGGGCATCTAAAGATCCTTTGGCAACTTTAAATCCTATTGTATCTTTTTTAATTTTAAATTTAGTTGTGTCCATTGTTGTGTCAGAAAAATGGGCGACAGTATTGGTGTCATTAATAACAATAGGTTTCGTACTGTCAGATAAGGGAATGGAGGATGGTTGGACAGGAACCGTATCAAGACAATTATATTGACGCATTTCCGTATAAGGATGCGCACCGCCATTACCTACCTGTGCCATTGCCAATAACAACAACATCACGAATGGCGCTAATATATATTTTGCCTTACCTTTGTGAACTTTATTCATTTCAGTTGGCGGCAAAAATAATCATATTAGCTACAACATGGTGTGAATTAACTCATAATTACTAATTGCCTTTAAACCAGTTTCGAAATGTTGAAAAAAAAGATGTTTGTCCCGGCTTTATTGATAGCGGGTTTGCTCTCTTTACAAACAGTTGCACAAGCACAAAAAAAAATACGAACAATTATTGTAGATGCCGGCCATGGTGGTAAAGATGGTGGTGCGCATGGAGGCTATGAAGGTGGCCTGAACTCATGGGAAAAAAACATTACACTTGCCATCAGTAATAAACTAGTAGCAGAACTTCAAAAGGAGCTACCCGATGTAAAAATAGTTCCTACACGTACTACCGATATTTATCAATCTCCTACCGAAAAGGCTAATATAGCTAATGCAAATAAAGGAGATCTTTTCATTTGTATTCATGCTGATGCTGTACAATTACAAACGGGCAGAAGGCAAATAGGCACTAAATCTATCGTTAGGCAAGACGTTATATACATTGGCAAAGGGAAAAAGAGAAAAAAGAAATATGGAAAAAAATACAACGAGGTAGTTCCAGTATATGAATATTATAAAATAGGCAGTCCACGCACTGGCACCAGCGTTTGGCTATTTGCCGCACATAAGACAGGCGATAAATTAGATGCGATTGAAAAAGGCGGCCAACTTGGTGATGAAGATGTACAAATAGATAGTACTGCAGACAGTACTTTAACTAATATTGATTTCAATGATACACGTGAAACAAGAATGTTGGCACAAGTATATGCTAAACGCTACCAGGAAAAAAGCATAGAATTAGCCGATCTTATTAATGATCAGATTGCTGCGACTAATCGCCCGGCTCTGGGTGTTTACCAACGTCAAAAAGGTATATGGGTATTGCAGGCTACCAATATGC
>DATHNB010000016.1:0-2190 GCA_035486495.1 Ferruginibacter sp.
TATTGGAATAAGAGCTTAATTTACAGAAAATTGCAAGCAATTTTATCAAGCTAAATCTGATTTTCTCTTTTTGGCATTTGCATTTCAATTAGTTTTTTAACGTCTTACTGGCTAACCAAATGGATATGCCATGGACATTAATAGCATTGCAACAAAAGGAGACATAGAAATTCTTAAAAATGAATTATCTGAAATAAAATCTCTGTTACGAAATCAACCTACCCAAAGGAATATATTAAGAAGCGCAGATGTCAGAAAATTACTAAATATTTCTGATGGCACTTTACAACGACTTAGAATTTCAGGTGAATTGCCCGGCCGTAAAATAAATGGCACTTGGTTTTATAATTCAAAAGACGTATCAAATCTAATCTAACAAATATGGAAAGTTCATCAACAAAGACTATTAAAAAAGGCGGTATCACAAAAAAAGCAGCGCCGCGAAAAACAACGAGATCAAAGACCCCAGCGAAAAGCTTAAATTTTATAATGGATGAGGTTCAAAAGAACTATGTAAACGAAAACCCTCACGGTAAATCTATTGGTTTTAATTCCCTGGTTGCCATTAAATATAACGTGCATACTGCCTTGATTTTCAACATGATGATCTTTTGGTATTTAACTAATATAAAGAACGACCGTAATTACACCGATGGTTTTAATTGGACTTTCAATTCGGTTGCTTCCATTAGAAAATCACATCCATATTTGAGTCAAAAGATAATCGGTTCATCAATACATAGTTTACTTAGCGACGGCCTTTTGATTAAGGCGACTAAGAATTATAACGCGCATGGATATGATAAAACGTCCTGGTATAGGATCGACGAAGATAAAGTAATAGGAGTCTTTAATATTGGTATAATGGATATACTTAATCCAAAGTAATCTTTTTTGTAAAATAGAAGTATAGAAAGGACAAATAAGAATTAACGTTTAGCAGTTTAGTAACACTCTATATCCTATTTGTCAAACCAATACCATTAAATAAAACATTAATAACTATCATTAAAAACAATCAATGTTTTTTAAGCAAACAACTACGCAGCCGCCATTAAGCTATTTAAGAAAGCGGTTACCGAAAAGCTATACTATTGCTGCGTAGTTGTTTGCTGATATAGTAGACCCCCTAACAACCCTATTAAGATAAGCCACAGGACAAAGGGGTTACCTGAATTTTTTAGCAAGCTAATTTTTAGAATATGGACAATATTGTTGTAAATAGTTACTTGCCCTATGGACAAGTACTTTTTCTATTTTTTCAAGTACCCAAAATCAAAAATGCGCGATCTCGGTTTTTTATGCAATAAGCCACGCTTGTCCTAAGACAACATGAGAAAATAGATAAAAAACGTTCTTGCGTGAATCATACAAACAATCTTATTTGCCGGGTAAAACAAAGGTGTGGCTGAAAATGAAGTGTTATTATACTTATAATCACTAATGGTTACAGTTTAATTGATCGTTGTTATCCTATCTACAAGTAGTTTATTGGTAAGGGTATCTCAGGTTATTTTTAAGAAATTTTTTAGGCCATGCAAAGCCCAACATTAAAACTGTTAATTTTATAGAAATTTAAAAAACAAATGAAATAAAGGAACTACTCATATTAAGATTTAGCATTTAAGCTAACAATCCTGTAACTGAAAGGTCGAAAATTCAATTTCCACGGGGATGTAACGCTGTAATGCTCACGGTAAAGCGTGGGCTTCAGTTTGTGCATCGTGGAAAGGGATTCGACCCCCTCAGTTACGTGTCTCAAATGAAAAGTTCCACGCTTTTTTGTAACCTAAAATCTCCAAATATGTCCAGTAATTTAAAAAACTTCAAGTCAACCGGGGTAATTTTCATTGCTCTGTTTATAATCTCTTTAAAAGCATTCAGTCAAGATGATAGTTTGCACACGGTTAATCAAAAAATTGCCGAATCACATTGTAACCCTGGAACAGGCAATGGTACATTCAAAATAACATTATCGCAATTAGAAGCTATATTATCAGATAAATACACTCAAAAGACTCTGTTGCGATTATTGCCGAAACATCTTTGCCAATTTAAATTATCGTTCAATGGCAACGTTAAGACCGGGGAATTTGATATTCCAAATTTTGAGTTTACTTATGCATTTACAGATAAGAATTTTAATCTCACGGGAGTAGTGATTACAATTACTATCGAAGGAAACATTAA
>DATHNB010000017.1:0-7572 GCA_035486495.1 Ferruginibacter sp.
TACAAATAGTTATCTTTATTTTGTTCTATGAAAAGATTACTACTATTTATATTTATCCTTATTTCTGGAAAAATATTTGCTCAACCATCAGATTTTATTTTATTGCAAAAACATAATCAGACGATCGCGTCTTTTTATAAAGGAAATGATATTTCTTTTGTAACAGTTTCGGGTGCTGCGATTGATGCACAAATAACAGCAATAACACACGATTCTATTTTTTTGGCAGAATATATTATAAATCAGGTGCCAACAAATGCCGGCGTAAATATTTCGGATACAGTCGGTAGTTATCCCTATCAATTTAACTACAACGAAATAAAATCGATCAATCTGCCTGGCAGACACTTTGATGTTTCCGCAAGCGGCGCCAGCTTGTTTGGTGGCGGCTTATTATTGTTGGTTGGTAGTGGTGTTGTTTATCTTGCCGATAACAAAGATTTTAGTCCTGTGTTAATGATTGCTGGAGCAGCGTTGGCAACAATTGGTTATTTCTTGACAAGAAAACATACAGATGGTTATACAATTGGAAGAAAATATAAATTGGCCTACATTGATGTTACGAGTGATAAAAAGCAGTAAAGATTTATATTGCAGAATAATTAACTAAAATTGGATGCAAATAATCGGGCGGTTTTTTTTGAAAATTTTCCTCTGGCTTTTTTTTCTTCAGCTCGCGTATATATTTTTTTGTAAGTGGATAAATCCCCCCATTACACTTACACAGTTAAGCAGTGTTTTTCATGGATATGGTTTACATAGAAGTTATGTTGATTTCGATAAAATGAGTCCAAATATAAAGTTGGCTGTAATGTCAAGCGAAGATCAACTATTTCCTACGCATAGTGGTTTTAATATAGAGGCGATAGAAAAAGCCGTTGTATACAACAAAAAACATCCAAACAAAACGAGAGGCGCAAGCACTATTAGCCAGCAGGTTGCTAAAAATGTTTTCCTATGGCAAGGCCGAAGCTATATCCGTAAAGGACTTGAAGTTTATTTTACTTTCATGATCGAAAAAATTTGGGATAAGAAAAGAATTTTAGAAATGTATTTGAATGTGTCTGAAATGGGAAAAGGTGTTTTTGGCGTGCAAGCGGCAGCAAAAAGAGATTTCAACAAAAATGCTAAAGATTTATCGAGACCAGAAGCTGCAATGATAGCCGCATGTTTACCTAATCCCAAAGTATATACAGTAAAACCTTTAAGCAGATATGTGGCCAATCGATATGGCGATATATTAGAGCAAATGGATGACCTTGGTCCAGATCCGGATATACAAAAACTGATTAAGTAATTTTATATATGCCACAATTTGTGGCGTTTTTATTTTAAAAAATTCACAGGTTTAATAGTGCCATTCACCGATGTTTTTAGTTTTGTCACCTATTGCCTGTTGCCTTCTCTAAGATCAGGGTATAAATTTGTTTAAAATTCATAAACTATAAATATGGAAAACGAAGAAGTAAAAACAAAATATCCTAAAGATAGAAGGGGGATATGGACGGGAATTTTATTAATAATAATAGGAGGTTTTTTATTAGCTAAACAAATCGGAGCGCCTTTACCGGCCTGGATATTTAATTGGCATGTGTTATTGATAGCGTTCGGATTGTATATTGGACTTAGACATAATTTCAGACATCCTATTTGGGTTATTATTGTATTGATAGGCGGGTTTTTAACGGCCGAAGATTTTTATCCTACAATATCAATTCATCAGTATGGATGGCCATTAGCTATTATTGGTGTTGGGTTAATTATTATTTTTCGTCCGCGCCACCGCAATAGAAAAATATGGTGGGAACAATGGGAAGAACAACATAAGAATGTGAAATGGGAAGAACACATAAATATGAGAAGAGAACAAAGAGCGAAATATAAAGAATATACAACAGATTATACATCAGGAGAAGATTATCTAGATGTAGTGAGTGTGTTAGGCGGTGTAAAAAAAAATATTTTATCAAAAAATTTTAAGGGAGGAGAAGCCGTTAGTCTTTTAGGCGGCACAGAATTAAATCTAAGTCAGGCAGATATTAATGGAAGGGTTGTGCTTGATTTAACACAGGTACTTGGTGGAACAAAACTTATTATTCCTCCACACTGGGATCTCAGAACAGAGCTAAGTGTTTCAGTATTGGGTAGTATTGATGATAAACGTTCTTTGGAAAATGTAGTGATCGATCCCAATAAAGTGTTAGTGTTAAAAGGTGTATCTGTTTTCGGCGGAATAGACATACGCAGTTATTAATTTATTCTTTTCAAAATCAACTAATATGAAATGGTACCTGGCAAAAATAGTTTTTCAAATCATTAGTGGAAAAGGAAATCATGTTGCTCAATTCGATGAACAGCTTCGATTGATCGAAGCGATAGATAGATCAGCAGCTTTTAGTAAAGCAAAAATTATAGGAAAAAACGCAGAAGAATCTTATCTTAATAAACAAAAAGAAACAGTGTGGTGGAAATTTATTAATGTGGAAGAATTATATCTTCTTCATGAGTTAACGGATGGAACGGAAATCTATTCACACATACGGGAATCTGACGAACCCGAAAATTATGTACACACAGTAAATACAAAAGCCTCACATATTTGCAGTCTGCAACACATATAAAATAAATCATTTGTCAGGATCTTTATTATCAACCGGTAAATTTTTTCGGGATTATATTGCCTGCTGGCTTGTGTGGAGTATAATGCAGGTTGCATTATTATATTGGTTAGGATTTAACTGGCATATTGCTATTGAAGATAGCGCTATTTTTAACTTTTTTGTTGCGGCGGCTTGTTTGTTGGTAATTCATGTACTACAATTTTATTTGCCACAACATGAGCGTTATTGGTATCTGTTAGTTGTTGGTGTTGTTTTAAGTCTTCTTTCTTTATTTATTAGCAAATGGCTATTGATATATATCAATGCAAGCGATAAAGAGTATATCAGTACATTGATAAAATCATTACCAATACGTTTTGGTATTAATTTTTTATTGATCGTCTGTATATCTATGATCGGCATATCATGGTATAGTTTTCAGGATCGAAAAGAAAATGAAGACAGGCGTTCTACTGCTGAAAAACTGGCAAGAGACGCAGAGCTATTTAAACTAAGACAACAATTACAGCCACATTTTTTATTTAATAGTTTAAATTCTATTAGTGCGTTAGTTGGAACCAGGCCGGAAGAAGCAAGGCACATGATACAACAACTATCAGATTTTTTGCGCAGTACAATTAAAAAAGAAGAAACCCAACTTGTAACACTGGACGAAGAATTGCAGCATTTGCAATTGTATCTTGATATTGAAAAAGTGAGATTTGGTCACAGGCTTACAACAAATATTATAAACGAAACAGAAACGAACAAATGTAAAATACCATCATTGCTGTTGCAACCCATCGTTGAAAATGCCATCAAGTTTGGCTTGTATGATACGATTGAAATAGTATCAATCAATGTAGAAATAAAAAAACTCAATGGCCAATTAGTAATATCTGTACAAAACCCTTTTGACCCGGAAACCTCATCAACGCAGAAAGGCGCTGGCTTTGGTCTGAATTCTGTACAAAGAAGATTATATTTATTATTTGCAAGAAACGATTTGGTTACAACAACGGTACAAGAAAATATCTTTACAACAACTATAAAAATCCCTCAGTTGATATGAAAGCTATTATAATAGATGACGAACCTTTAGCAAGAATGATTGTAAAAGAATACCTGCAATCGTATAAAGAAATTGAGATTGTAGCAGAATGTGGCGATGGGTTTGAAGGTTTGAAAGCAATTCAGCAGTATCAACCCGATATTGTTTTTTTAGATATACAGATGCCAAAAATAACAGGTTTCGAAATGCTTGAATTAGTTGATCAACCTGTTTCCATAGTTTTTACTACAGCTTATGATCAGTATGCAATTAAAGCGTTTGAAGCAAATGCCGTTGATTATTTATTAAAACCTTTTGGAAAGGAACGTTTTGATAAAGCCATGCAAAAATTTTTAGAGCAACAAAACTCTAATAACAGGAAATATCTTTCACAGCAATTATTACAAACAGCAGCCAGTTCTCCTATTCAAAATAACAGGGTTGTTGTAAAAAATGGTAATAAAATAAAAATTATTCCTGCTATAGATATTTTGTATTTAGAAGCTGCAGACGATTACGTAAAAATTCATACGAAAGAAGGGTCGTTCCTTAAAAATAAAACAATGAGCTATTTTGAGGAAACGCTCGATACGGGCCTATTTGTAAGATGCCATCGTTCTTATATTATCAATGTACAAGAGGTTACAAGGATCGATCAGAATGAAAAAGACAGTCATATTGCGTTATTGAAATCGGGAATAAAGATCCCTGTTAGCAGGAATGGCTATACAAAATTGAAAATAGTGTTGGGCTTGTAATATATTTGGGTTATCAACACAAAAAGATGGATACAGATTTTCTAGTAATTGGATCAGGAATAGCGGGTTTAACGTATGCTTTAAAAGTGGCACAGGATTGTCCGGATAAAACTATAACTATTCTTACGAAAGCGCAAAGCGATGAAACAAATACCAAATATGCACAAGGAGGTATAGCTGGTGTAATGGATTTTAATAAAGATAGTTTTGATAAACATATTGAAGATACATTGATATCAGGCGACGGATTATGTGATAAAAAAATTGTTGAAATCGTTGTAAAGGAAGGCGTTGAAAGAATAAAAGAAATTATTACTTGGGGTGCTAAATTCGATAAAGAACCCGATGGTAATTTTAAATTAGGAAAAGAAGGCGGCCATAGTGAGTTCAGGATCTTGCATCATAAAGATGTAACAGGAAAAGAAATGGAGCGTGCTTTGTTAGATGCCATAAAAAAAACGCCCAATATAAATCTCATCAGCCATTGCTATGTGCTGGATCTGATTACCCAACATCATTTAGGCTTTTTGGTTACCAAATCAACGCCTGATATTGAATGCTTTGGTGTATATGTATTAAATCTCAACAGTAAAAAAATAGAAAAGATCGTTGCGAAAATAACCCTGTTAGCCACAGGAGGCAACGGACAAGTATATCGTACAACAACAAATCCTGCAATTGCAACAGGCGATGGCGTAGCGATGGTTTATAGAGCAAAAGGAAGAATTGAAAATATGGAATTCATTCAGTTTCATCCAACGGCTTTGTATGAACCCGGAGTGCAAGGACAATCTTTTTTAATTACTGAAGCGGTAAGAGGGGATAGTGGTGTTTTACGTAATCATAATGGCGATGCATTTATGGAACATTATGATGGAAGAAAAGATCTCGCGCCAAGAGATATTGTGGCAAGAGCAATTGATAATGAGATGAAAATCAGTGGTACAGAATATATGTACCTTGATTGCAGGCATTTTACAAAAGAAAAATTCACGGAACATTTCCCTAATATTTATGAAAAATGTTTGAGTATTGGTATTGATATCACAAAAGATATGATACCTGTTGCACCCGCAGCGCATTATAGCTGCGGTGGTATTAAAACGGATGAATGGGCCAGAACATCTATCAATAATTTATATGCCGCGGGAGAATGCGCCTGCACTGGTTTACATGGAGCGAATCGTTTAGCAAGTAATAGTTTATTAGAAGCGATGGTGTTTGCACACAGAGCATATATTGATGCAGTTAAGAAAGTAAAAATAACAGATTACGCAAATGCCACTTTTGATTGGTCGTCTATTCCTGATTGGAACGCAGCAGGAACCAATGCGCCAAAAGAAATGATCCTCATTACACAGAGTTTAAAAGAAATGAAATTGCTGATGAGCGATTACGTTGGTATTGTTCGTAACAATGAACGTTTGCATCGTGCCAACAAAAGATTAGATCTGCTGCATGAAGAGACTGAAGCGCTGTATGAAAAAACAGAAGTTTCTCCGCAGCTTTGTGAACTAAGAAATATGATTACAGTCGCGTATCTTATAGTTAAATGTGCGGAATTCAGACATGAAAGCAGGGGCTTACATTATAACACAGACTTTTTAAATAAAACAAGCAAACCACAGAATATTGTGCTGTAACATCTCTTTTACAATTGTTTATTAATAAAAGCCCTATTTTTACCGACTAACTATCTAAGAGAAAAGAATGTTTTATATACTCTACGGCATACTGTATCTCATTTCTTTGCTGCCATTTTTCATTTTATATTTTTTTTCTAACGGATTATGTTTTATAATTCACCGTGTTATCCGTTATAGAAAAAGCGTTGTGATGGCAAATCTTACAATCGCTTTTCCTGAAAAAACAATTGCAGAAAGAAAAAAAATAGCAGCGGGCTTCTATCAAAATTTTTGCGACTATATCGTTGAATCTATAAAATTGCTTTCAATGAGTGACAGACAATTTGATAAAAGGGTTAAGGGTGATTTTTCTATAGTAGATAGATTAGCAAGAGAAGGAAAAAATGTTCAGATTCACGGAGGCCATCAGTTTAATTTCGAATACTGTAATTTAGTTACAGCAAGGCATACACACGAAATACCTTTTGTTGGAGTGTACATGCCCATCACTAATAAATTTTTTGATAAAGTAATTTATAAAGTTCGGGCCAGGTATGGAACAACACTGATTTCTAAACCGGATTTCAAAAAAAATTACAGGGCGTTGTTAAAGCAACGATATGTTATTACGTTGGGAGCTGATCAGAATCCCGGTCATGTTGCGATACAATATTGGTTAAACTTTTTTGGTAAGGCGGCACCTTTCGTAATGGGTCCGGATAAAGGAGCTGTTACACATAATTTAGCAGTAGTTTTTTTGCAGTCGAAAAAACCTAAGCGTGGTTATTATGTTTATGAATGTACGGAAGTCGTTACAAATGCGGCAGAATGTGGTAAAGGAGAACTCACGTTATTATATAGAGATTACTTAGAGAAAATAATCAGAGAAGATCCATCAAATTATTTGTGGAGCCATAAAAGGTGGAAACATGAATTCAAAGAAGAATACAAAGGTCAATGGATCGATAAATAGAAATTAATTTAAGGAACAGGATCATATCCGTGTCCTCCCCAGGGATGGCAACTTGAAATACGTTTCATTGTTAACCATAAACCTTTAATTGGTCCGTATTTTTTTAAAGCTTCAATTCCATACTCAGAACAGGTTGGTGTATAACGGCATTTAGGGCCGAGCCATGGTGAGATGATCCATTGATATAATTTTATTAAAACGATAAATGGCAGACTACATATTTTTAGCACTGTTTTCATCTGTAATTTTTAGCAGTCGTTTGATACAAAAGTTTATTTTTTCTGAAACAATAGAATGCTCAGGGGTATCCGTACCTGTATAAATAAAGAATATCCGAAGGTCTTTATTTTTGTTCTTTACTAAATCTTCGAGTACACTTTTTTGTAGACGATAACTTTCACGAATCAAACGTTTGATACGATTTCTATCAACAGCCTTTTTAAAGTGTTTTGTACCAACGCTAAAACCTGCTTGTAATTGGGCAATATTATTGGCTGGTTGAAGTAAATAAATAACCCTGAACGGAAATAAAGAAAATGACTTTCCTTCTTTGAACAATTGTTCA
>DATHNB010000018.1:0-11899 GCA_035486495.1 Ferruginibacter sp.
AGTTAAGAGATGGATTGCTAACACATCTTATCTACGATTAATATTTAGTTAATAAGATACTATCATAAAAAAAGAGGCGACATTGTTACGCCTCTTTTTTTATCTTTACCCCTAATGAAAAAGTCTACATCGTTTTTTACATCCTTTTTATTGCTGATCAGCTTCCATGCATTTTCACAAGATGCACAACAGTTACAGCAGGCTGCCAAAAAATACATGCTTCAGGGAGATTTTAATAATGCAGTACTCGTATTAAATAGAGCTATATCAATGAACCCGAATGATATAGAGATGGTAAAAGACCTGGCTTTCGATTACTACTTACAAAAAGATTATGACAGAGCCTTAATGACTATCAAACCAATTATAGATGGAGACAGTGCTGATGATCAATCTTATCAAATAGCCGGAGATATTTACCAGGCACAGAATCGTTTAAAGGACTGCGAAAAACTTTATAAAAAAGGCATCGAAAAATTCCCTGAAAATGGTGCCCTATATAATGAGTTAGGCCAACTTTTAGGAATAGAAGGTGATGAAACAGATATCAAACAATGGGAAAAAGGAATTGAAGTTGACCCTTCTTATTCAAAAAATTATTATAATGCCAGCAGGTATTATTCTTCGATCGGCGATAATGTATGGAGCGTTATTTATGGAGAGATCTTCTTAAATATGGAACCGCTGAGCCTCTATACACCTGAATTAAAAGGTATTTTGCTGGAGAGTTATAAAAAGATATTTGCAGACGCTGATCTTACAAAAAAGAATAAAGAAAAAAATAAATTTGCTGAAGCATTCATTAATTGCCTTAATAAGGAAAGCAATACCGCTGCAATGGGCATCAATACTCAATCACTAACAGTCATACGTACCCGCTTTATATCAGACTGGTACAAAGATTATGCTGCTAAATTCCCTTTTAAATTATTCGATCTTCAGCAACAGCTAATTCGTGAAGGCATGTTTGATGCTTATAATCAATGGATATTTGGTACCGTTGAAAATTTGAACACCTATCAAGACTGGATAAATACCCATTCAACTGAATATGCAGCGTTTAACCATTTTCAAAGGAGTAGGATTTTTAAGGTGCCTACCGGGCAATATTACCATTAAACATAACATGTATACGATTATGGGTCAAGCTCCTTTCATATCTCTCAATAGCTGTTAGAAGTTCTTTTCAAACCTTATTGAGCTTTTTTATACAAATTTCCTTTTTCTAATAATATAATGCTGGTCTTTACGTTATTGACTATGCGCTTGCTATGGTTCTAATGCTCTTTTTTTGATTATCTTACGAGTGCCGAACTAATTTCTTAATTGTTAACTACTGCTGTATGAATAAAAATTCCAGGATTTTTGACTTTTTACAATACCAGCTTGAAAGGTTTCCTAAAAGTGATATGCTTACCGGTAAGGAAAATGGCCGATGGATCAAACATAGCACTGCTGAAATAAAAGAGCTGGTTGATACATTGAGCACAGGCCTACTTAGTCTAGGCGTTACCGGTAGAGATTTGAATGTTGAGCATCAGGATAAGATCGCCATCATTAGCAGAAACAGACCCGAATGGGTTATTCTTGATCTGGCATGCCAGCAAATTGGCGCTATTCTTTGTCCGGTTTATCCAACCACAAATGCTAAGGAACTTGAATATATATTTAATGACGCGGAAATAAAATATGTTTTTATAAGTGGACAAGATATTTTAGATAAAGTAAACAGCATTCGCGAACATATACCCAGCCTGATTAATATTTACAGCTTTGATAGATTACCGGGAGCCGATTATTGGAAAAAAATTCTCAACTTATGTCAACCGGAACATTTTACTAAGCTAAGGGATATAAAAAGTTCTATTTTAACATCACATTGCGCTACCATCATTTATACTTCAGGAACAACAGGTACCCCAAAAGGAGTAATGTTAAGTCATAAGAATATTGTGATGAACGTTATCAACTCCAGAAAAACTTTTCCTTTTAAAGACAATATTACCGGCAGAGCATTAAGCTTTTTACCACTCAATCATATTTTTGAAAGAATGGTTACCTATATCTACATCACCAGCGGCGTATCAATATATTATGCCGAAAGCATGGATACTATTGCCGATAACTTGAAAGAAGTAAAGCCAACCATATTTTGCACCGTTCCAAGATTATTAGAAAAAGTATATGAAAAGATAATGGCCAAAGGCGCTGAGCAAAAGGGTATCAAAAAAAACCTTTTCTTTTGGGCTGTTGAATTAGGAAATCAATATGATAATAAAGTAAGTGGTGGTCTTTTATATAATATTAAACTTGCTATCGCTAACAAAATAATTTTCAGTAAATGGCGCGAAGCATTGGGAGGCAATGTTACAACAATTGTAACTGGAGGAGCTGCTTGCCAGGTAAGATTATTAAGAATTTTTACTGCCGCAAAAATATCTATTTATGAAGGATATGGACCAACAGAAAATAGCCCTGTAATAAGCGTCAATTGTCAATTAAAAGGTGGAACTAAATTCGGAACAGTCGGCCTTATTCTTAAAGGCCAGCAAGTGAAAATAGAAGCCGATGGAGAGATCTGTGTAAAAGGCCCTAGTGTTATGATGGGTTATTATAAGAATCCGAAATTAACCGCCGAAACAATCATTGACGGATGGCTACATACAGGAGATATTGGCGTTTTAGAGGATGATAAATATCTAAAAATAACCGATCGCAAAAAAGAACTCTTTAAAACCAGCGGTGGAAAATATGTAGCACCACAACCAATAGAAAATAAAATGAAGGAATCTCCTTTTATTGAACAGATGATGGTTGTAGGAGAAGGACAAAAATTCGTAGGCGCATTAATTGTTCCGTCAATGCCTATTTTAAAAGACTGGATGAAGTCGCATGATATGGAGTTTACAACAATTAAGGCCGCATTGCACCAACCAAAAATTCAGGAACTATACAATAAAATAATTACGAAATTCAATAACGATTTTAATCATGTAGAACAGGTTAAAAAATTTGAATTGCTGGAACATGAATGGACCATTGAAAGCGGAGAGCTTACACCAACCTTGAAACTCAAAAGAAAGATCATCATGGCGGAATGTAAAGATGCTATTGCGAAAATTTATAAATCAGAAGAGCTGGTAAAATAAATAACCCCAGATCTGCATCCGGGGTTATAATAAATATTTTAAGCGTGTATCTATTTCAAATTGTGATATACCTTTTGCACATCCTCATCCTGCTCTAATTTATCAACTAGTTTTAAAACATCCTGCGCTTGTTCTTCAGGCAACTCCATCGTGTTCATTGGTATTCTTGTTAGTTCGGCAGTAATTACTTCGATTTTCTTTTCTTCCAAAGCCTTACTCATATTACCAAATTCAGTAAACGCAGCACGGATAATAATATTTCCTTCGCTATCTTCTCCAATTTCTTCTAACCCGTAATCAATCAATTCTAATTCAAGGTCCTCAATATTTAAGCCGCTATTTTTTACCTTAAACTCGCCCATACGGGTAAACGTAAAAGCCACACTACCACTTGTTCCTAAAGCACCGCCGCTTTTAGTAAAGTGCATACGCACGTTTGCTACTGTTCTTGTAGAGTTATCCGTTGCCGTTTCAACAAGTACCGCTATTCCGTGAGGTGCATATCCTTCATATACTACTTCATCGTAATTGCTGGTATCCTTACCCATGGCTCTTTTAATAGCCGCCTCTACACGATCCTTTGGCATACCACAGGCTCGTGCATTCAAATAACACCTGCGCAACGCCGGGTTACTATCAGGGTCAGGGCCTGATGATTTAACTGCAATAACTATTTCTTTACCAATACGGGTAAAGTTTTTAGCCATTTTATCCCAACGGGCAAACATGGAACTTTTTCTTACTTCAAATATCCTTCCCATAAAATTTTATATTATTAAACAGTTTGCAAATTTAAGGCAGCATCTCAAATTCTCATTGAAAGATTTGACAACTTTTAAAAACTTGTCAAATCTAAGCCCCTATGATTGGGCAGCTATTTTTCTGTAATTTTAAGTATAATGAGTACGCCTCTCCTACAAATAACAAACTTATCGATCGATTTCATTGCAGATGGCATAACTACCAATGCCGTAAAAAACAGCTCTTTTACTATTGAAAAAGGAGAAATGGTAGCTATTGTAGGTGAATCAGGTTCGGGTAAATCGGCTACAGCTCTATCGTTAATGCAATTACTACCTGACACAGCTTCGGTAAAAGGAGAAATGCTGTTTTCGATAAATGACATTTCGCCAATTAATATTCTCCAGCTGTCAGAGAAGGAAATAAATAAGATCAGGGGTAAAGATATTGCTATGATATTTCAGGAACCAATGACTTCATTAAACTCGGTTTTTACTTGCGGCAATCAGGCAATGGAAGCCATACAATTACACGAGAAATCTTCTGCTACAATTGCCAAAGAAAAAACGATCGCTCTATTCGAAAAAGTAAAATTGCCAAACCCTACTGATATATTCGATCGCTATCCACATCAATTAAGCGGCGGACAAAAACAACGCGTAATGATCGCCATGGCAATGAGTTGTAACCCATCTTTATTAATTGCCGATGAACCTACTACGGCTCTAGATGTGACGGTTCAAAAAACTATTGTTGAATTGATAAAAGATCTGCAACAACAAAATAATATGGGCGTAGTTTTTATATCGCATGATATAGAATTAGTTGCCGATATCGCCGACAAAATAATAGTAATGTATAAAGGCGAAATTGTTGAGCAGGGGGAAACAAAAGATATTCTACGAAACCCACAACACGCTTACACGAAAGCATTGCTCACATGCAGACCCGGCAAGCATTCGAAAGGAGAAAGGCTTCCTGTAGTAAGTGATTTTTTTTCTGATGGCAATTCTATTGAAAAAATAAATACTGTTCCAAATATATCAGCAATCAGAAATCAGAAATCAGAAATCTATCCCGTCTTATCAGTTAAAGATATAAGCGTTCACTTTTCCGAAAAGAAAAAAATATTCGCAAAACAAAAAGAACCCTTTAAAGCCGTTGACAACGTAAGCTTCGATATTTTTAAAGGAGAAACGATTGGCCTGGTCGGTGAAAGTGGCTGTGGTAAAACAACTTTAGGAAGAGCCATTTTACAATTGATACCTGCAACATCAGGCAATATTATTTTAGATGGCACTGACCTAACACATTTATCAAAAAAAGAAATGCGCCCCTTACGAAAAAACCTGCAAATCATTTTTCAGGATCCTTATGGTTCATTAAATCCAAGACTTACCATTGGCAATGCCATAAAAGAGCCGATGAAAGTACATCAACTCTTTTCAAATTATAAACAACAAAATGATAAAGTAATTGAACTATTAGAAAAAGTAAATTTAAAAGCCGGGCATTTTAACCGCTATCCTCATCAATTCAGTGGCGGACAACGCCAGCGTATTTGCATTGCACGTGCGTTAGCTTTAAATCCTTCTTTCTTAATTTTTGATGAAAGTGTTAGTGCATTGGATGTAAGTGTGCAAGCTCAAGTTCTAAATTTGCTCAATGATCTTAAAAAAGAATTTGACTTCACTTCCATCTTTATTTCTCATGATCTTGCTGTAGTTCGTTATATTAGCGACCGAATTTTAGTAATGAATAAAGGAAAGATCATTGAAGAAGGCAGCGCGGATGATATTTTCTTCTCTCCAAAAAACGAGTATACTTATAAGCTGATTGCCGCAATTCCGGGGAGTAGATTTTAGCCGCTGAGACACGTTGTACTAAAGAAATTTGTCTTACCAAGTACTTTTATGCCCTCTCCATCTCCGTAGTTATAAATTGCATCGAAAATATTCAATATTCCATCTTCAATATTCAATAAAACAGCGTATCTTCGCAACCTTAAAAATCATGCCGTAACATGATAAGTGCCCTTCGTGGCTACATTATCTCTGTAATTTACAGTACAAGGCATGTGATTATCAACTTTAAAAAATAATTGATACACATGAAATTAAGCCAGTTCAGATTTGACCTCCCGCTAAATCTTATCGCACAAAATCCAAGTAAGAAAAGAGAAGACAGCCGAATGATGGTTGTTAACCGCAAAACCGGAAACATTGAGGATCGTAACTTCCGCGACATCATTGAGTATTTTGATGATAAGGATGTGATGGTAGTAAATAACACAAAAGTTTTTCCTGCACGTATGTATGGACGTAAAGAAAAGACAGGTGCTAAAATTGAGGTTTTTCTTTTAAGAGAATTGAACAAACCAAACCGTTTGTGGGATGTTATTGTTGATCCTGCACGTAAGATCCGTGTTGGTAATAAATTATACTTTGGTGAAAATGATGAGTTAGTTGCTGAAGTAATTGATAACACGACAAGTCGTGGCCGTACGATCCGTTTTTTATGGGATGGTACTGAAGATGAGTTTCGTGCGATGCTGGAATTTATGGGTGAAACACCATTACCTAAATATATCAAACGCAAACCGGATGAAGAAGACAAAGAACGTTACCAAACTGTTTATGCTAAGCATGAAGGTGCAGTTGCTGCACCAACTGCGGGTTTGCATTACAGTAAAGAATTAATTAAGCGTTTAGAAATTAAAGGTATTCGTTTTGCAGAAGTTACATTGCATACAGGTTTAGGAACTTTCCGTCCGATTGAAGTGGAAGATCTGAGCAAACATAAAATGGATGCTGAATATTATAGTGTTGATGAAACAGCTTGTGCTATTGTAAATAAAGCAAAAGCAGACGGCAGAAGAATTTGTTCTGTTGGTACTACTACCATGAGAGCAATGGAATCATCATTCACTGCACAAAAATTATTGAAACCTTCTGAAGGTTGGACAAATATGTTCATTCACCCTCCTTACAATTTTTCAATTGCTGATTCTTTGGTTACAGGTTTTCATTTACCTAAAACAAGTTTATTAATTATGACTTGTGCTTTTGGTGGCTATGATCTTGTAATGGAAGCGTACAAAAAAGCAATTAAGGATAAATATAATTTTTTCAGTTATGGAGATTCGCTTGTAATTGTTTAAGTGATTAATTGTTGAATTGTTGTTTTACAACAGCGAAAGAATAAAAAAGCTGCAAACTTAAATTTGCAGCTTTTTTATTCTTCTTATTTAAAATTTAAAATACTCTATAAATAAAACAATAATTAACCATCCCTCAATATAACTATTTACAAACCAAACAAGCCCGTATTCAACAACTGCAAAGTTTTTTCTTTACTTGCCCTTGGGATAAGGATGGAAATATTGTGTTTACTGCCGCCATAGCTTACCATACGCACTGGCACCGATGCAATTGATTCAAATAATTTTTGCATCACATCTTTAGTTTCTGTGATCTCATTTCCTACAATTGATACGATCGTTTGATCTGTATCTATTTCAACTGTACCAAATGCTTCCAGCTCTTTGGTAATTTCTTTTAGGTGAGATGCATCATCAATTGTTACTGATACTGCTACTTCTGAGGTAGTAACCATATCAATGGATGTTTTGTATTTTTCAAACACATCAAATATCTTTCTTAAAAACCCGTAGGCCAATAGCATACGCGTACTTTTAATATTGATGGCAATAATACCATCTTTTGCAGCAACAGCTTTAACACCTTTTGAACCTGCTTCTTGTTTAATGACTGTGCCCGCAGCATCCGGCTGCATAGTGTTCAATAATTTAACGGGAACCTTTGCGTGTTGCGCCGGCCATATACAGGTCGGATGTAAAATTTTTGCACCGAAATAAGCTAACTCTGCCGCTTCTTCAAAACTCAATTGTGCTATTGCTACAGTTTTTGAAACAACCCTCGGATCATTGTTGTGCATACCATCAATATCCGTCCATATTTCGCATACAGTTGAATTGGTTGCCGCAGCTATTAATGAGGCGCTGTAATCACTCCCCCCACGTTTTAAATTATCTATTTCACCTTTCGCATTACGACAAATATATCCTTGTGTGATAAATAATTTTTTGCCTTTGTGTTGCTGTAAAACTTCCGCCAACTTTATTTTGATCTTATCTAAAGCAGGCTCATCATTTTCATCGATACTCATAAAATCAAGTGCGCCGATCAATGCATGATCTATTTCTTGCTCTTCTAAAAATGTAGCAAATAATTTAGTACTCAGCAATTCACCTTGTGCCAAAATATCTTTATACAAAGCTTCATTAAAAGATATTTTTAAAATAATATTTAAAAATTCAAAATGCTCCGCAACAATATTTTTTGCTTTTGTATGGGTAGCTTCTTTCTTTACTAACTCGCTAATAAAATTGTGGTAATGTTTTTCCAGCTCATCTATCTTTTGCTTAGCTACAACGCGATCGCTTTTTGATAACGCATCGCTGATAGCTACTAAAGAATTGGTAGTGCCGCTTAACGCAGATAACACTACAATTTTACTTTCGTCATCTTTGGTGATGAGTTTTGCCACTTCGTGCATTCTTTCCGGCTTACCTACGCTGGTGCCACCAAACTTCATTACTTTCATAATTGCTCTCCCTAGTTTATGTTAGGGAGAGCAAAAGTATTAGATTACTGATTAATAGCAAAAAACTAATCTTCCTGTTAGATTTCTATTGATAAATAAAGATATTATTGGATTCATAAGTAGGAGGATTCTGATAATTGTCTTGTTGAATCGACTTAACCGGATACCCGTTAGCACCATAAGTGAAAGAATAGTTAGATGTAGTAACATCAGTAGAGCCTCCATTATTAGTGTATTCATTTACACTTGTGTAATTGTTTCTTTGTTGTGGACTCTCATTTAATCCATCTGCTTCTAAAACTGTTATTGGAATGTATAGCGACTTATATAAAGGATTAGGATGGTTATCAAATTGGTAGGAAAACCTTTGAATGATCACTTGACTATTATGGTATAAAGTATCAACCTGGCTTATTGTATTCCCATTTGATTTTGTTTGATAAAAAGTATCTATATATGAAGTGCTGGGATTTGTAGTAACTTGATTTCTTATAACAATATTATTGGAGTAAGCGTATTTATTAGTCGTCGTAGACCCTGAAGAAACAGTGGAATCTGTAATAACAGTATTTGTTGTGCCTGCATAGAAATAATACACTGTATCCGAACCACTATTCCCACCTATATTTTCATAATATATTAGTTTGTAAGGCGTAGTATCGGCATTATAATAATAAAATGAAAAGATTGTGTCAATACTTCAACAGACGAAGGGTATTCATATTGCAGCATTTGTGTTACTCGTTTGGAATTATCATATGCAAACTTTATCAGTACCAACGTATCATTCGGTGCTGTAACAGTTGTATCCAATAAAACATATTGTGTTAATAGCGGAGCGTTAGTTGACGGATTGTTAGTTGTTTTTGTTTTTCTACAACTAACTGTTCCTATTATTATTAAAATAATTGTCAGCTGAAATAATTTCTTAATAAATATTTAATTGAGTTTAATAATTATTAATAAACATAAATACCCTTATAAACAAAAACAGGACTTCCGCTTGACCAATCGTATTCTACAACAGTTGCAGGATAGCCATTTGAATTGTATGTGTACTCGTATTTTAAATGAAGGGGGGCTGAAGGAGAGTTTCTGATTATTTCAGTTGTATTGTTTTTCTGTATTGGTTGAAGTTGCAAACTGTCGTCACCTAATTCCAGAATTCCCACATCAGTTAATCCATTATTATAAAAAGGATTTGGATGTGTATCGAAAGTCATATTCCAATTACTATATGGCTGATTCCCAACCACTGTATTATCTGTCTGACTAATTACATCTCCATTCGAAAAAATTTGGGTTGCAGTATCAGAATAGGAATTAAAACTAGGCGTATAATTTATTGTATTTTCTATAACAGTTTGCCCATTAAGAATATCCTCCATTACACTTATAAATCTAGAACTCGACACACCATTGGTTGTAGAGGTATTAATCTCTGAGTCTTTTATCATCACTCCTGGTGTATATGATAGTATATAATCCGTATCGTCTGTATTATACCCTGCTTGGCCGCCATCATCATCATTAAAAGTCATATAAGGAACTGTACTATTGCCGATATAAGATTCACCCGTAGAGCCTATACCACTATCAGGAAGACCTGGCGTGTCATTTCCATAAGAAATTTCTGTACAGATAAGGAACCTGTTTAAATTATCATATTTATATGTATCAACTTCCATCGTATCATACGGTGCCGCTTGGGTTGTATCCAATTGTATGTACTTCAACAAATGAACTCCATTATTTGCCGAAGAGCCATTGTTTGTTTTTTTACAACTAACAATAGTTATTACTACTATTGCGGAAAGGATAAATAATGATATGGGCTTTTTCATAAATAATTTTTATTTGTTGTGCAATTTTAATCTTTGAATTAATAAACGTAAATACCCTTATAAACAAAAACTGGACTGCCACTTGATAAATCGTATTCGATCACAGTTGCAGGATAACCATTGGCATTGTATGTGTATTGGTATTTTAAATGCATTGGACCTCCGGGCGTTGTGCTGTAAAGTTCCGTATTGTTATTTTTTTGTTGAGGCTCTTCCATAATATTATTATCGCCCGTTGAAAGAACACCTTCATTTTGAGAACCGTTTCCAAAATAAAACGGATTGGGGTGCGTATCAAGAGAAACCGTAAAATTGGTTTGATTATAAATTTGGTCATCTACCTGTGCAACAACATTTCCATTAACAATAGTTTGTGTAACCGTATCATAAGAAAGCTGAGCAGGGGAATAAGAATAGTCTGTTGTTTTTTCAATAACTGTTGCACCACTAACAAAATCTTCTGTTACAATGGCCGGATTACCATCAGATATATCTGAATCTTTTGATATCCCAGAATACGCTAGGGTATAATCTGTATCATTGCCACCACTGCCAAATCTATCATAATCATTAGTAATGCCGAAACCTAATGTTGTACTGCTTCCTGTATAATAAAAAATTGAGTTGCTGCTGGTACCGCTGTCCGCAATACCAGGAAAGTCAGGACTAAAAGTAATTGAAGCAGAAGTTGTTGGCCTATTTAGGTTATCATATCCATACGTATCAATCTCCATTGTATCGTAGGGAGCTTGCTTAGTTGTATCTAATTGTAAAAACTCTTTCAAATGAATAGTATTACTTCCTGGAGAACTATTGTTTGTTTTTTTACAACTAGCAATACCAATTAATAGAATAAATAGAAATAAAAATAATTGTAACAACTTTTTCATAATAGATTTTTTACACTGCTATTGTAAATGATTATTGATAGATATAAATTCCTTTAAAGTTAAACTCGAGAGTACCAGTTGGGCCAGCTGCCTGATAGGCCTGAAAAGTATTGTATTGTATCACTGAAGCTGGATAACCGTTGGCATTATAAGTAAATTGATTGATAACGTGATTTACATTTCCAACAGGATTATCTACACTAAAGAGTGTGCAATTATTTTTTTGCACATCATCTGTTATACCATCAGCATCGTAATAGTCAGAATACATCGCATATATCGGTGTAACGCCTAACCCGTTTCTAAAAAAAGGATTAGGGTGATTATCGAGTGAAATAGTACAAGTAGTATTTTGCTTATCAACTTGAGAAACTACATCCCCGTTAGATGTAGTTTGCGTAACTGTATCTTGCGAATTGTACCCATTTCCTATGCTACCCGGTGTGCTAGTTTCATTATTGATAATTGTTGAACCCACATAAGAAAAATCATCCTCCATTGAATAAGCCTGCACAGGATTAGTATTAGCTCCATTATTAATAATTTTCACCATTCTTCCCCTTGAGTCGTATGAAATGTAATTAGTATCATTATGTCCGTCAGCGGATGGGTTTTCTAATTCTGAAGAAATTTCTTCATAACATAATGT
>DATHNB010000019.1:0-4152 GCA_035486495.1 Ferruginibacter sp.
CTATCTGTCACAACAAATCCACCCACCACATTGATAGTTCCTAATATAACGGCAAGAAAACCTAGCCCTAATGCCAAAACATTATCTGTTTCTGCTTTACCCATTACGATGATTGCACCAATAATTACAACGCCATGAATCGCATTGGCACCACTCATTAAAGGTGTGTGTAATACACTCGGCACACGGCCAATTACTTCAATACCAACAAATATCATCAGGATAACGATGTAAATTATTTGCTGATTGTCGGAAATCCATTGGAGAATATCATTCATAAGTTAAGCCCCCTAAATCCCCCTGAAGGGGGACTTTTTAGTTTATAATTATTAAAAATATTTTCATTTATTAAAACAGTAAACTGCTCAAATTTAGTCGACTTCAAAAAGTCCCCCTTCAGGGGGAGGATTTAGGGGGTTAAAGCTTTAACCCTATCATTCACCACTTCGCCATTATGCGCAATACAAGAACCTTTTATCAGATCATCTTCAAAATTCAGATTAATGTTTCCGTCTTTATCGATCATCAATTGTAAAAAATTCAGGATATTTTTTCCATATAATTTGCTGGCATCACTTGGCATATCAGATGCCAACCTTGAATTACCAACAATACTTACACCATTATGAATAACAGTTGTATCATTTTTCGTTAGATCAGTATTGCCGCCAGTTGATGCCGCCAGATCAATAATAACAGAACCATTTTTCATGGCTTCGATCATCGCTGTAGTAATTAATATCGGCGCTTTTTTCCCTGGAATTTGTGCCGTTGTAATTACAATATCTGCTTTAGCAACGCTTTCAGCGATTTTAGCTTTTTGTCTTTGTAAAAATTCTTCAGTTTGTTCTACTGCATAACCACCTGCTTTACTAGCATCTGCGGCGCCTTCTACTTCTACGAATTTTGCACCTAAACTCATTACTTCTTCTTTCACCGCAGGTCTTGTATCAAAGACTTCAATTACAGAACCTAATCTTTTTGCTGTCGCGATCGCTTGCAAACCAGCGACACCTGCACCTAATATTAAAACTTTTGCAGGAGCAATACTACCTGCAGCTGTCATGAACATCGGGAAATATTTCGGATAAACATTCGCAGCTAACAACACAGCTTTATAACCGGCAATATTTGCCTGACTACTCAATATATCCATGCTTTGTGCACGAGTTGTACGTGGCAACATATCCATACTAAATACGCTCAAACCTTTACCTGCCCAATCTTTCATAAGACTAGCTGTAAATAGCGGCTGATAAACACCAACAGCTATCGCACCTTTTTTCATAGCAGCAATATCTTCTGCAGAAAAGGTGTTGAACGATAAAATAACATCGGAGTTTTTTAATACTTCAGCGCGACTGGTAACAGTTGCGCCGGCTTCTTTATACTTATCATCATTCGCGAAAGCAGTTACGCCAGCGTTAGACTCAATGTATGTTTCTACTTTCCATTTTTTCAGAAGTGTTAGATGTTCTGGTAGTAGCGAAACTCTGGTTTCGGGAGTTGGTTCTTTTAGTACACCAATTATCATAAATAATGTAATTGCCGTGAAGATAGTAAAAATTAATATGCAATGGAGAAGTGTTGCTTTACTTTAAAATCATTATTTATAAAGACAATGCCTATAAAAAAAAGATCAATTGTGAGCGTAACCGCAGGATGGGATTGAATTTCTTTCCAGGCAGCTTCCATTTCAGCACTCCAATGAATATCATCAAAAACTAATATGGTTGAGGATTTTGAGTGGTTTAGTAATTGAGAAAAATATGCCAATGTTGGTTCTTTTCTATGATTACCATCTACAAAAGCCAGATCAATTTTATTTATTTTGGAAAGAAGTGGCCCTAAAGTTTGATTAAAATCTCCCTGAACCAATTCAATATTTTTCAGTTTCAATATATCAAAATTATGTTGCGCTATGGTTGCAATAGCCGCCGATCCTTCACAGGTATATATTGTAGAATTGTTATTTCCTGAAGCCAAATATGAAGTTGTAATACCTAATGAAGTACCTAATTCAATAATTGTTTGGGGTTTATAATACTGCACAATTTTGTATAATAATTGTGCGTATTTTTTAGGTTTTAAAGAACTCGCTGCTATATTTTTTATTACTCTCTGATTTGATTTGATTACAGATGAACCCGCTCCAAAATCTTCTACCTCAATAATTCGTGAATCAGTTAATAATTTCTTTCTCTGCATTTCAATAGCTGAATAACAACCATACTGTTTTTTATCCTTCAGCACATTTTTAATAAAATCAAATACAAATGGCGAATGCACGCCATGGCCATTTCCATTGGAAGCAGTAAAATAATAATGCAGGTATTTTTTAGCTAATTGAAAACGAGTATACACGGTGAATAAGGAATAAAAAATATAAAATAAGGAATAAGAAAGTCATGTAGCGTAATTATACATTCTTCTTTTCCCATACTTGAAAACTATAGGCATACGCATGTTTTTCATCAATCGGAAAATCTTCGTTAGAAGTTAGTTTCCATTTATTAGCATCGATTGCAGGAAAGAAAGTGTCTGCATCAAAACTTGCATGCACTCTTGTGATATAAATTTTATTCGCAACATCCATTGATTGTTTGTAGATCTCT
This sequence comes from Ferruginibacter sp., assembly GCA_035486495.1. Classification (GTDB taxonomy): domain Bacteria; phylum Bacteroidota; class Bacteroidia; order Chitinophagales; family Chitinophagaceae; genus Ferruginibacter. Next base: position 2,616 of record DATHNB010000019.1, read on the forward strand.
CCGCCGCCGATTACAAATATTTCTTTACAATTTGTTTTTTTTGCTTCCTGTAAAGCTTCGTCTAAAGTGCTTGTTGCTATTGCTCCTTCAGCTTTCCAATCTTTATTTCTAGTGATAACAATGTTTGTTCTGCCAGGTAATTGTTTACCGAAAGATTCGAAAGTTTTTCTTCCCATAACGATCGTCATACCCCATGTAGTGTTTTTGAAAAACTTCATATCATTGGGTAAGTTCCACAATAATTTATTGTCTTTACCAATGGCGTTATTTTCTGCTGCTGCGACGAGTAGGTTGATTGTCATATAAAATAGTTAATACAAAATAAGGAATAAGAAATATAAAATAAGAAATAAGGAAGTTGTAGAGTATAAATCTTCATTTTCTACTCCCCTGTTTCAAAGCACTTATTGCTTTGTATTATTTTTTCTTGCAGTTTCTATACTTTTAAGAAAGATCGCCATTAATTCATTGCTTTCTTTAAATGCACTTGTAATTTTTTGATCAGTTAAAATTGGCTTTTCATTTATGATTCTAAGATTGATTCTCGTTTCTCTAATTTCTTTTAAAACGATTTTCATTTTATGAATAAAATCAGCTGGCGACTCCGCAGCCTGAGCTTCTCCGTATACTAGTGCCGTTGCAGTTGAACTTTTAGATAATTGGTATAATAAATTTTGAGCTGCTTTGGTATTGGGAAGTAAATCACAAACATCTAAACACATACAGGCAAATTTCACCAACCTGTCTTCCAGGTTATACTTTTTAGTTTCCATAGATCTGAATTAATTTTGTAATTATACGCTACTTTAACCCTAATGGTTGTAGCCGTTTACTCCTACTTTGTGTAAAACAGAGATTCCAAAACCGAACACTCCTCAACTTCTTTATTTCTTATTTTATATTTCTTATTCCTTATTTATTTAAACAGCCACAGGCGCTTTAATAGCCGGCCAGGATTCATAATTCACCAATTCAAAATCCTCAAACTTAAAATCAAAAATATCTTTTACATCAGGATTTATTTTCATTGTTGGCAAAGGAAAAGGCGCTCTTGTTAATTGCAAATGCGCTTGCTCAAAATGGTTATTATATAAATGCACATCACCAAATGAATGCACAAATTCTCCTGGTTCTAAGCCACAAACTTGCGCGATCATTAAAGTGAATAATGCATATGAAGCAATATTAAAAGGTACACCTAAAAACACATCTGCACTACGCTGATACAACTGGCAGCTTAATTTTCCATTCGCCACGTAGAATTGAAACAGACAATGACAAGGCATTAATTTCATCTTGGGTAAATCCGCCACATTCCATGCACTAATGATCAATCTTCTGCTATCGGGATTTGTTTTTATCTGATGGATCAGATCTTTTACCTGGTCAACTTCTACTCCATTCGCACCTTCCCAGCTGCGCCATTGTTTTCCATAAACAGGCCCAAGATCCCCATTTTCATCAGCCCATTCATCCCAAATTTTTACGTTATTCTCTTTTAAATAAGCAATATTGGTATCTCCTTTTAAGAACCACA
>DATHNB010000020.1:0-4339 GCA_035486495.1 Ferruginibacter sp.
CATTAATTAAAACACTGTATGTTCCGGGAGTTAAATTATTTACAGTAAAATTTCCATATCTATCTGGCTCTGCATAGGCTGTATCGGTGCTATTGAAAACTGTTATAACTGGATAAGCGTTCAACGGGTTTATTGTGCCAGAGATACTTGCCGTTGTATTAACTGTAACTGCCGTTATATAAGGATACAGAATAAATTCATTATTGTACAATTGTACAGTAGAACCCGTCACATTAAAATTAACAGGTGTACTTAACTGAATATTCTTATTTATATTGTTTTGATTTATACTACTTACAGGAATTAAAATACTAGAAGAATCACGCAGTTGCAACGGATAATGAACGCTGTCTCTTATTAAAGAATCATTTGGACCAAGTGATAACCTGATCGAAGAAATTTCTGCCGCAGGAATATTAGCATGAACAAGCAAAGTATCTATATTAGCACCGAGTGATAATAAATTATACATTCCGGGTGTAGAATGAAGTGACTCCCATACCTGGCAGGAATCATGGTTACAAGTATCTACCAGTACTTCTACCGAATCAATGTCGATCAATATTTTATTAAAAGCAGTATCGGAGTTATTACCAAAATAACTGGTAGTATTTTGTTGGCCTTGTTGTTGGTTATCACCTCTGCCACTATTATTGTTATTATAGTCATCCTTTAAACATGCAGAAAATAATATGGTTAACAAGAACGAAGCTGCAAAGAAACGTGTGAGATTTATTACTTTTTTCATAATTATAAATTTCGTCTATTGAAAAATTAAAAGCTATTTTTATTTCAATAACAAAATTATGCCGCACGCTCTTTTTTCTAGTAAAATTTATACCTATTAACAATTGAGTAAGTTCTCGTTAACAAACCTCATAGTACCCGAGTTGATTTATAATATTTTAAGCGTATATGTTAAAAAAAATCTACAACAAGCTATGAAAACCTGACTGCATTTTTAATTCTTCCACTACATTAAAAATGATAGGACACATAGCGTAATACATCAATGTCCCAAATAAACGATCGGTGAAATTATCTTTATGCAAATGTGGGAAATCTCTACACTCTGTAAAACGCTCTTCATAAATAGTACATTTTGTTCCGCCTAAAAAGTGACAAGGAATTGTATTCATGATCATTTTTCCCTGCAAACTTTCTTCAATGTATTTTGATTTTAGATCGGGTACCGTCATTTTTAAATGAGTGGCTAATCTTTCAGATTCTTCAGGAGTGATGTTTATCATTAAAGTCTTACAGCAATTACCGCATTCGGTACAATCAATTTTGGGTGTTATATCAGCATTAATAACATGAACTAGTTGGTCGATCTTTTTACTATCCTGTTTTTTCAGAAAAGACCGAAAATCATCATTCTCATTTTCTCTTTCGGCGGCCAGGGCTAGTATTGTGGTTAAATTCGTTTCCAGAAAATGATTTTTAATAGTAATATGAAGCGGCAAATATACCATTTAAGCAGATTTGGCGTTTGCTATCTTATTTTATACACAACTGTTTAAAAGGGAAAATGATTCTGTTTACTCATTTAACTATATTTGCCACGACTCTAAATTACTAAATTTATTAGTATATTTGCGGCGATTGCGATAGTTTTAAACTCAAAAGTTATAAATCAAAGTCAAAACGCAAAAGTTAAAAGCAAAAAGTAAGTTATGAAATCCGGTACTTATGGGTTTTGACTTTTAACTTTCAGAAACTAACTATTATAATAACACTAGAATGGCAGAAAAAGAAGTATCGACTTATAATGAAGACTCCATACGGAGCTTAGACTGGAAAGAGCATATCCGCCTGCGTCCCGGAATGTACATTGGTAAATTAGGAGATGGCAGTAGTGCCGATGATGGTATTTATGTATTAATAAAAGAGGTAATCGATAATTGCATTGATGAACATACTATGGGTTTTGGTAAACAGGTGGATGTTGTTATAGAGGGCAAAACAATTACAGTACGTGATTTTGGTCGTGGTATTCCTTTAGGTAAAGTGGTAGATGTGGTGAGTAAGATAAATACCGGTGCCAAATATGATAGTAAAGCATTTCAGAAAAGTGTGGGATTAAATGGTGTGGGTACAAAAGCGGTAAATGCTTTAAGCAATAATTTTACTGTAACTGCTTATCGTGATGGAAAAGAAAAGACGGCTGAATTTGCAAAAGGTGTTTTAATAAAAGAACATAAAGAAGTTGCAACAAAGGAACCCAATGGAACTTTTGTAACCTTTATTCCTGATGATACGATCTTTAAAAATTTCCATTTTGTACAGGAATATTTAGACAGTCAGTTTTGGAACTATTGTTACCTGAATGCAGGTTTGATCATGAACCTGAACGGTAAAAAGTATGTTAGTAAAAACGGACTGCTTGATCTGTTGCAACGCAAAACAAATGAAGATGAGATCCGTTACCCGATTATTCATTTAAAAGGTGAGGATATTGAAGTAGCCTTAACTCATGAAAATGCTTATGGCGAAGAGTATTACAGTTTTGTAAACGGACAGTTCACAACACAGGGAGGTACGCATTTGGCAGCATTCAGAGAAGGCTATGTAAAAACGATCCGTGAGTTTTATAAGAAAGATTATGATGCAGCCGATATTAGGGGCAGTATCTGCGCAGCGATAAGCGTGCGTGTTCAGGAGCCGGTGTTTGAAAGTCAGACGAAAACAAAATTGGGCTCGTCGAATGTATTTGAAGGCGGCCCATCGATGAGAAATTTTATCGGCGACTTTTTAATGAAAGAGCTGGATAATTATTTACATCGCAACACAGCGACCGCCGAAGCATTAAAAAAACGCATCGAACAAAACGAAAGAGAACGTAAAGAATTAGCCGGCATTAAAAAGCTCGCGAATGAAAGAGCAAAAAAGGCAAATCTTCATAATAAAAAATTAAGGGATTGTAAGTTTCATTACAATGATGAAGCAACGGGTAAAGACAAGGATACTATATTAGAAAGACAAAAAGAGAGTACCATCTTTATTACCGAAGGGGATAGTGCAAGCGGTAGTATCACCAAAGCAAGGAACGTTAATACCCAGGCTGTATTTAGTTTACGTGGTAAACCATTGAATTGTTTTGGTCTCACGAAAAAAGTGGTATATGAAAATGAAGAGTTCAATTTATTACAACACGCGTTGAACATTGAAGAAAGCTACGAGGATCTTCGCTACAACAATATCGTATTTGCAACAGATGCTGATGTGGATGGTATGCATATTCGTTTATTATTGATGACCTTCTTTTTGCAATTTTTTCCCGATGTGGTAAAGAATGGTCACGTATATATTTTAGAAACACCTTTGTTCCGCGTAAGAAATAAACAGGAAACTATTTACTGCTACGATGAAACGGAAAAGCAAGCGGCTATGAAAAAGTTAGGCAGCAAGCCGGAGATCACAAGGTTTAAAGGGTTAGGAGAGATCAGTCCGGAAGAATTTGCACGTTTCATTAGTGCTGATATGAAATTACAACCGGTTATGTTATTACCTGAAACACATATTCAACAACTGTTAGAATATTATATGGGCAAGAATACACCAAGCAGACAAGATTTTATTATTGACAACCTTAAGATCGAGCAAGATCTTGTTAACGAAGCTGAAGCAGTTTAATTAGGAATTATGTTTGAATTTCACGCAGATAGGAAAAGATATTTTGACATTCAGGTAGAAAATACCCGCAATTATGTATTGCCTTTTATTGAACAAAAATTTGCTATCAAAGAGGGAACCCGTGTATTAGAAATCGGCTGTGGCGAAGCCGGCGTGTTAAAAGCGTTTACAGATAGAGGTTGTATCGGTGTAGGAGTGGAGTTTGACGAAATAAGATTGGTCTATGCAAGAGAGTGGCTCGCAACTGAATTGGAACAACATAAAATATCTTTCATCTCAAAAGATATTTACAAAGTTAATGTTGATGAAGAATTTACGGGTCGCTTTGATATTATTGTATTGAAAGATGTGATAGAACATATTCATGATCAACAAAAATTAATTGCCTGGATGAAAGGTTTTTTAAATCCGGGTGGAGTTATATTTTTTGGGTTTCCACCATGGCAAATGCCTTTCGGCGGACATCAACAAATTAACAAAGGAAAGTTGTTAAGCAAGATCCCCTACTATCATTTGCTGCCAGGATTTATATACAAAGAAATATTGAAGTTGGGTAAAGAAAATGTAGAAGAGATGATGGAAATAAAAGAAACTGGCATCTCCATAGAACGTTTCGAGAAAATAACCAAAGTAACAGGCTATACTATATTGAACAAAACGCATTATTTATTCAACCCTATTTATGAATATAAATTTGGGTTAA
>DATHNB010000021.1:0-4425 GCA_035486495.1 Ferruginibacter sp.
CAATTATGAAGCAAAACAAATGGATCTTTACATCAATGATCTTGGTTTTAACAGCATTTACATCATTAACTATGGCACAGTCAAATTCAAAAATTACTATTGCCGCTGCTTCAGATCTAAAACCTGCGATGGATTCAATTATTGCTGCTTATGAGATACTCGATCCTGCCGCTACCATTGAAGTAACTTATGGCTCATCAGGGAAATTTTTCGAGCAAATATTGAATGATGCTCCATTTGACATTTTCTTTTCGGCAGACATTGATTATCCTAATAAATTAAAAGATAAAAATTTTACTATTTCTGATGTAAAGACTTACGGTTACGGACAACTTGTCTTATGGAGCAAAAATGTTGATCCTAACATAAAAAAAATGAATACATTGTTACACAATGGCATAACCAAAATCGCTATCGCTAATCCTGACCATGCACCTTATGGCACGAGAGCTGTTGAAAGTCTGAAATTTTATAACTTATACGATAAGCTGCAAAGTAAATTAGTTTTAGGAGAGAATATTTCTCAAACCGCACAGTTTATAACAACAGGTGCAGCAGATATCGGACTAATAGCCTTATCATTAGCACTATCACCCAATATGCAAAATGAAGGCGGCAAGTATTATATCATTCCCAACAATAGCCACTCTCCTTTGCAACAGGCGTATGCAATAACGAAGCATGCACAAGGAAATACAACAGCAACTAAGTTTTATGACTTTATATCTTCTGCAACAGCAGTAAACATCCTAAAAAAATATGGATTCTCTCAAAAGTAGAAATGAATATATTAATTGGAACAATAACGTCTATTCAATCGCACGATGATTTATCATTGGTAAAAGTGATATCTGATGGGATTACTCTTACTACCATAATTTTAGATACACCTGCAACAACAGATTACCTAACCATCGAAAAAAATGTAAAGCTATTATTCAAAGAAACAGAAGTTATCATTGCGAAGAGTCTCGATCTCAATATTAGTGTACAAAATCGCATTCCGTGTAAAATAGAATCTATTATTGCAGGAACAATATTAAGCCAGATAAATCTTTCTTTTGGTCAGATAATCATCAAATCAATTATCACTAGTGATGCCGTTAAACAATTAGCATTAAAAGAAAATGACATAGTACTCGCATTGATAAAAACAAATGAAATAAGTTTATCGTCCAATGATTGATCTACAACCGTTTTGGCTAACATTTAAATTGGCAATTATTACAACGATAATATTGTTCATCATCGCAGTGCCATTGGCTTACTGGATCGCATACAGCAGAATGAGGTATAAAGCCATTGTAGAAGCGATCGTTAGTTTACCTCTAATTCTTCCTCCATCCGTATTAGGATTTTATTTATTGATCGCGTTTAGTCCAGAAAATTCGTTCGGTATATTTTTAAATAAGTATTTTAATATACGATTGGTATTTACATTCGAAGGATTAGTAGTTGCATCTGTTTTATATAGTCTACCATTTATGGTTAATCCAATTTTATCCGGATTGAAAAATTTACCTGCATCATTACAAGAAGCTTCTTTCACTTTAGGAAAATCGAAATTGACTACATTGATAAAAATCATTCTTCCTAACATTCGTACCTCATTATTAACCGGCATCATAATGACATTCGCACACACTGTTGGAGAATTTGGCGTTGTGTTAATGGTAGGTGGCAGTATTCCCAAAGAAACAAAAGTTGTATCGATTGCTATTTATGATGAAGTGGAATCAATGAATTACCATAACGCAAATATCTACGCATTAATATTATTTGTATTTGCATTTTTAATTCTTATAACCGTTCATATCATCAATAATAATTCTAAAACAAGATTGTATTAATGATAAAATTCCGGGTACATAAAACGCTACACACAGCTGAAGGCATAATGCCTTTGGATATTTCGTTTGAGCTGGAACATGGGAAACTATTATCCATTTACGGTAATTCAGGGGTAGGGAAAACTACTATCCTTAGAATATTGGCAGGATTAACAAGTGCTGAAAATTTACAGATAGAAGTGGATAATGAAGTGTGGGATGATTCAGAAAAGAATATTCATCTTGCGATAAAAAAACGCTCTGTTGGTTTCTTGTTTCAGGATTATGCCTTGTTTCCTAATTTAACTGTAAAAGAAAACCTTGCTTTCGCACTAAATAAAAATGATGATAAAAAATTAGTGGATGAATTATTGGAGTTAATGGAACTGCAACAATTACAATCCACAAAACCATTAGAACTATCGGGCGGACAACAACAACGCGTTGCATTAGCAAGAGCCATCGTGAGAAAACCGAAAATATTATTATTGGATGAACCGCTCTCCGCTGTTGATGATGAGATGCGTTTCAAATTACAAGACTATATTTTAAAAACACATCAACAATATAAGCTCACTACTATATTGATCAGTCATCATCTTCCGGAAATATTCAGACTGGCAGACCATGTGATGATGATTGACAAAGGAAAAATCATAAAAGAAGGGAGCCCGTCCAACGTATTTGCCGAACAAAGAATCAGTAGCAAGTTTAAAGTAATAGGTGAAATTATTGCGATAAAAAAAAGTGACATTATATATATCATCAGTGTACTCTCTGCAAATAACATCATTAAGGTAATTGCAACAGAAGATGAAATAGTCAACTTTAAAGTAGGACAAAAAGTACTGGTGGCGTCAAAAGCATTCAATCCGTTAATACAAGCAATTCCCTAAATTTCATTTTCCAGTTTAGAACATACTGATTTTAATAATTTCGCACATTAGCTCCCCAATAATCTCCCCGCTGATTATCAACCTACTGTGAATGCATGTTTTAAAAGTATAATAACATTTTGCATCAATACAGAAAATGAAATATACTGATTCTAGGGAGTTCTATCAAAATTAGCAACTGATTAGTAACCGAAAACCATTGTAGGCCACACTAGTAAATCCATAATCAAAAATCAAAGCAAAAAAACGATAGGTATTTAATAAAAAGGGTGGTCTTAAATTAGCTTGGCAAAAAAGTCCCGACCTCTTCATACATTCCTAGTTCAAACTCAGCAATTGTAAGTGCTTGTTCTAAATATGGTGATGCCAAAAAAATAAAGTATTTCTCTTTTACCCTTGAGACAATAGTTATGTTTCCATTAGTCTTTTTAAGAATGCTTTTACTTACCACAGAATTTGGAATATAGTGTAAAATCTCAACGACGATATGAGTCTTTGATTTTTTCAATTCCAAAGACTTCTTATTCTCAGCAGTAATGTGGGAAGCTTGTCCAGTTTTCTCTTTCATTGTTGGATTTAATACGTATTGTAAAGGTTGGTTAGTTAGTATCGTATTTGTTACACAATTTTAGAAAAAGGTTACATCATTCACATATTATAACTTCTTAAACTACCCTTTAACATTGCAAGAGTTTTTATACGTTTACCTTGCTAATTCTAAGAAATTCATTATGAATAATATCTTAATAAGCTATCCTGTATATCAAGATTTAAAATCTAGTATTACATCTATTGCAACAAAAGATTTTATCCAACTAATAAAGTCGGGTACAAAGTATATTACTGAAATTGAAGGGATATTTCACACTATTGAAGTAAATAAAGATGGCGAGTTAGTCGTCATTAAATAAATATAATTTTTCTATGAAAAATGTACAAACTATGTATGAATGAGATCTTAACATTTAAACTTAAAGAAACAGTTGAAATTGTAACAATCTAATTCATTACTAAATCCAAATTCAAATGTCACTTCAAGAAAAATTACTTAAAGAGCTTGTTCAAGTAACAAAGGAATGCAACAAAATAGATCAAATAAAAAAATCAACAAATGAACTACAAGAGATTTGTGACTTGCTAGATAAACAAAAAAAACTATTACATAGTAAAATCAGAAGTGAGGAAGATTTAACTAAAGCAGAAAAAGAATCACTACGATCCAATAGTGAAAGATATATTACTATGATGGAGAAATTGCGAGAATTAGTGCTTGAGAATGATGATCAACAAATTACGGTCAGTATTGATTTATCTGTGGTTACTCCTTATTAGTAAAAGTATTAGTATTAATGTTCTCTAATCTTATTACAAATACTACGTCATAAATTTTGGTGCAGTATTTGTATTAATCAAATTATAATCAATCTAAAATTTAGTATATGAAAAAGGTATCTCGCATTAGTATTACTTGCTTTAATTAGTACTACTACTTTAAGTAGTAGTTTTTGGGGATATGGAGGAGGATGGCATCATCGTTATTAGAGAGTAAACTAGACTCGGCTCTTTACGTAGCTTAAAGGGTAGTGGTTTAATTTTTTTATCAACCTTTTTGGGTTTTATATTTCTTATTATCATTCTTCTTATTATAAATTCAATACTATCATCCAAAATTTATACCAAATAACAACTTCTTATTAATT
>DATHNB010000022.1:0-8536 GCA_035486495.1 Ferruginibacter sp.
ACAATTTATGAAAACTGGTTCGTGCAGATAGTAAAGTTTCTATTGCAACATCATGTTCTATAACAGAAGATAAGATCGTTTTTTTAGGTTGATATTCATCCAACAATGCGTTGATAGTTTCAACAGAGCTGTTTGGTAAAACACCTTCTTTTGTGAAATTGTCGTTTTCGAATACGGCATATTTTAAACGCGTATTTCCAAAATCAAAGCAAAGTGTTTTATTCATTGTATAATTGACGCGGATGACTATAAATTAAACCCTTCCAGATTTTTAAAATGTCCATTTAGTTGTATCCTGTCTTTTAATGTTTCCATTTCAGCCATAACAGGTAATACTTTCACCAAGTGTTGCTTTAAATATTCTTGTCTGTATAATTCTTTTAATAATTCTAACAACTCATATTCTTCCTGTAATGAAAGTCCTACATGATGTGCTACATCATAACTTAATAATTCGTCTTCTGATTTTTTGAAATTCTTATTTACTTTTAAAAACACATGTAATTGTCTTGTTGCTTCAATTACCTTTTGCATTAATTTTTTACTGCCCTTATGATCATTCGCCGGATAATTTACAATAGCTCCATCATACATTTTATCAGGGATGTCTTTTATCACTTCTAAAATGCGAAATGGTTTTACACCTTTTGTTTTAATATCCAATTCGCCATTATCATACGTTGTTGTTATTTCTGCAATTTCTACTAATGTCCCCATCTCTGTCATCTTATTATTAACGACAGAAGGAATACCAAATGGCTTTTTAGATTCATGGCAATCTTTGATCAACTGTTTATACCTGGGTTCAAAAATGTGTAGATTCAATTCTTCTCCGGGATATACAACAATGCTTAATGGAAAAATAGGAATAAAATTCGTCATAACTTATTACTGCAAATATAAAATGATAATGGTGAATTGTTAGTGGTAAATTGTTGAATGAATAAAGGCTGTTGAATGAGGAGATTTTATTTGGATTTTGACTATTGGATCTTGAAATTTGTTAATTATGTGGCAACAATACCTGCAGAACATACAGCAAGCTGATATCAGAACCTTAGCCAGGTGCATTTCCTTAATTGAAAATGAATCGGAAGGTTATGAGTCGCTGATGCGTTTATTACCATCTTCTGCAACGCCAGTTATTGGTATCACCGGACCCCCGGGTGCTGGAAAAAGCACGCTGGTAGATGCTTTGATTGGTTTAATTGTTGATCAGGAAAAAAAAGTAGCAGTATTATGCGTTGATCCGTCTTCACCATTTAACCTAGGTGCTTTACTAGGTGATAGGTTACGAATGAGTAAATGGTATAATAACTTAAATGTATTTATTCGTTCATTAGCAACACGGGGGTCACTTGGAGGATTGCATCCTAAAATTATTGAGATCACTGATCTATTAAAAGTAGCAGGATTTGATTACATCATTATCGAAACCGTTGGCGTAGGACAAAGTGAAATTGAAATTGCAGGATTGGCTGACACTACTGTCGTTGTTGTTATTCCCGAAGCCGGGGATGAAATACAAACGATGAAAGCTGGCTTAATGGAAATTGCCAACCTGTTTGTCGTAAATAAAAGCGACAGGCCAGATGCTGATATTTTTGTAAAGAATTTGCGACTGATGTTAGCGCCGGCATTTCACAAGCAAGACATACCTGTTCCCGTTATAAAAACAATTGCTTCACATAAAGAAGGCATTGAGGAGTTGTATAGTGCTATTAATGAAAATCTTAAACAGCGAACAAAAAACACGAAGCATTTTTGGTTACTCGCAGAAAAAGCATACTACTTAATACAGCAAAAAAGAATGAAGGATATTGATAAAAAAGAATTGCAAGACAGCATAAAGAAAGAAGGTGCTGATTTTAATTTATACAGATTTATAAAAAACTATACCAATTAATCCTGCGGCTGACTACCATTATTTTTCCACCAGCGATAACCGATAACACCTACAACAGCAAAAGGCGCTAACATCAAATACAAAATGCCGCTATTCAATCCTGCAGCTGGTTTTTCACCCATTTGTTGCGCTGTCTTAGAACAGATGGAGCATTGAGCAATAGCATTACACGTAATGCAGATGCTTAGTAATATAATGGCTAATTTTTTCACTTTGCAAAGTTAAGTTTTTTGTCTGAATTGGGATTCGTCGGATTAGCGGATTTTGGGATTTGCGAAGATCGTCGCGAATATCCTATTCGCTAATCTTGTTAATCCTTTAATCCGACGAATCCCAATTCAGACAAAATTCGCCCAATAAAAAACGGCGAAATTTTCATTTCGCCGTTTGTAATATTATGCTATTTCCATCTTCTTAGATTCTCTCTTTCTGTCATCTTCGTTCAGGATCAATTTTCTTAAACGGATGATTTTCGGAGTTACTTCAATACATTCGTCTTGCTGAATGTACTCCATACATTCTTCTAAAGACATAACAACTTTTGGTGCCATGCGAGATGCATCATCAGTTCCGCTTGCACGGTGGTTAGTCAATTTTTTAGCTTCCGTTGCATTTACAACCAAATCTCCTGGTTTAATGTGCTCAGCAAGGATCTGACCCATGTAAACATCTTCACCGGCATCTACGAAGAAAGTACCTCTTTCCTGTAATTTATCGATAGAATATGCTGTTGTTTTTTCTGTTGTTTTAGAAAGCAATACACCATTACTTCTTCCTGGAATAGGACCTTTCCATGGCTTATACTCTAAGAAACGATGAGCCATTACAGCTTCGCCGGTTGTTGCTGTTAGCATTTGTGTACGTAAACCAATCAATCCGCGTGAAGGAATTTCAAATTCTAAATGTTGCATGTCACCTTTGGTTTCCATGATCAACATTTCACCTTTACGACGGCTCACAATATCAATTACTTTACTTGCAAATTCTTGTGGAACATCTACAACCAGGTTTTCAAATGGTTCGTGTCTTTTGCCATCAATTTCTTTTGTAATTACCTGTGGTTGACCAACAGTTAATTCATATCCTTCTCTACGCATTGTTTCGATCAGGATACCTAAGTGAAGGATACCACGACCATAAACAAGGAAGCTATCAGCACCATCAGTATCTTCTACTTTTAATGCAAGGTTTTTTTCTGTTTCTTTATGTAAACGTTCGCGTAAATGACGACTCGTTACAAACTTACCATCTTTACCAAAGAAAGGTGAGTTGTTAATGCTGAATAACATGTTCATCGTTGGTTCATCAACGGTGATCAATGCTAAAGCTTCAGGATTTTCAAGATCAGCAATTGTATCACCAATATTAAAATCTTCTAATCCAACAACTGCACAAATATCTCCGGCCTGAACTTCTGCAACTTTACGTTTGCCCATTCCTTCGAAAACATATAATTCTTTAATTCTTGGTTTTTTGATCTTCCCATCAGCCTGCATTAAGCTAATTGCTTGTCCTTCTTTAATTGTACCACGAGCTACTCTTCCTACAGCGATACGGCCAAGGAAAGATGAGTAATCAAGAGAAGTGATCTGCATTTGCAAATTACCTTCGCTGATCTTTGGTTCCGGTACATATTTAATGATACCATCTAACAAAGGATTGATATTATCGATCTGTTCTAATGTGCTGTTAAACCAACCATTTTTACCCGACCCGTAAAAAGTAGGGAAATCTAGTTGTTCTTCTGTTGCATCAAGGTTAAAGAATAATTCAAATACTGCATCATGAACTTCATCAGGACGACAGTTTGGTTTATCTACTTTATTAATTACAACAATTGGTTTTAAACCTAAAGCCAAAGCTTTTTGTAGTACGAAACGTGTTTGAGGCATTGGCCCTTCAAACGCATCCACTAACAAAACAACACCATCAGCCATTTTCAATACGCGTTCAACCTCTCCGCCGAAATCACTATGTCCCGGAGTATCGATAACGTTGATCTTATAATCTTTGTATATAACAGATGCATTCTTACTGAAGATAGTGATACCACGTTCTCTTTCAAGATCGTTGCTATCCATTATCAGGTCACCTGTTTCCTGGTTCTCTCTAAATACTTTCGTAGTATGAAGGATCTTATCAACCAATGTAGTTTTACCATGATCTACGTGAGCGATGATGGCGATGTTTCTTATATTCATAATTTTTCCTTTTAGTTCTTACCTATTGGTTCTTAGCGTGTTATATAACAAATGCCAATAGCCAATTACTTTCGAGGCGCAAAGGTACTCAAAAACAGCCGCATTTCAAGGTTAAGTGTGAATTAATATAGGTAAATCTGAGTTTTTGAGATATGGTGTATATTTATATAAAATCAATTGATTTGACCAATAATTTACCATTTTGAGATCGATTTACCACAGGTTTTACCGTTTATTGCCAATTAGAAAGATAAATGCCGATAGCCAGCTTTTTCTTTTAAATGAAGAAGAAATAAAAACCATTCGAAAAAATGAACGGTTTGCCATTGGGGCCGCGGCTTTTTTTGGTGCTATGGGCGTGCTGCTTTTGTATGTTCCTCAATATATTTTTCCTCATTTATTTCCATCTTATCCGATTGTTGTCTTTGGTAAATCATTTGCCATTCCAATTGTAATGATGATCTATAGTTTCACATTGGTTATTATCGAGATCATGCTGCTTACTTTTTTAAACATTTGGTGCGCGCACGAAGTCGCTGTTGCTACAGGATTTTTAACGCATGAGAATAAACACTCAACACACAAAAGAAATTTACTGGTTGACATTGGATTAGAAAAAAAGAATAAACAAGAATTAAAATACGGCATTGATCCCATGCAGGGCATCAATAAAACAGCACTCATTACCTGGAACTTTTTCTTTTTATTGAAAGCGACTTTAAGCAATATGTTATTTAAGATTCTGATACAACGTATGCTCGGGCGTTACGCATTGCAAGCTGTGAAAGACTTTGCGGGCATACCAATATTTGCCGCATGGAACGCTTATGGTACGAAAGTGATATTGAAAGAAGCTAGGGTGATCATCATGGGACAAAATTTGATCGAACAGGTTTCATTCAAAATAAGAAAAGATCAGGAACCAACTCCTGAATTTAAGAGCTTGTTGTATGATACACTGCAATATATCGCCATCAATAAAAGAGACTTTCATCAGAATCATTACGTCTTAACAAAGATGTTGTTCACTATCTATAAAATTGAACCGAAAGAAACCCATTTTTTAGAAGAAGGTTATCTTGAAAAATTAAAAGCTGCAAATGAAGAAGAGAGAAAGATCTGCATGCTCCTGATCATAATGGGATTTTTATTAGATGGAGATATCTCTGTACGCGAAATGTTACAAATGCATGAACTAAGGGAACAAGGTTTTCTCGATGTAGAAACCGAAAAGATAAAACAATACGAACAGGAGTTCTTAAATGGCAAAGGAATTGATGGATTGATCAATAAATACCTGTAACAATTTCGTAAATTGCAATACTGCACAACAAATTATGCCTTTCAATTTACAATCTCCATATTCACCTGCCGGCGATCAACCGGGCGCTATTCAGAAATTGACCGACGGTATTTTGGATGGCGAGCAATACCAAACGCTACTAGGCGTTACCGGTAGTGGCAAAACATATACCATTGCCAATGTTATTCAAAATACACAAAAGCCAACATTGGTTTTAACACACAACAAAACATTGGTGGCACAATTGTATGGTGAGTTTAAACAATTCTTTCCTGATAATGCCGTAGGCTATTTTGTTAGTTATTACGATTACTATCAACCGGAAGCATATATGCCTGTTAGTAATACATACATCGAAAAAGATCTAAGCATTAATGAAGAATTAGATAAGCTGAGATTACAGGCAACGGCACAATTGTTAAGCGGCAGGCGAGATATAATTGTCGTGGCAAGCGTAAGTTGCATCTATGGTATGGGCAATCCGACCGAATTTGAAAATGGCATCATCCGAATTCAAAAAGGCCAGGTTTTATCAAGACAAGGTTTTTTACACGCTTTAGTAAACAGCTTGTATAGAAGAACGCAGATAGAATTTACACGCGGTACATTCAGGGTTAAAGGCGATACTGTTGATATCAATCTACCTTACGTGGATTTTGGTTACCGCATTACTTTTTTCGGTGATGAAATAGAAAGCATTGAAACGTTAGAATTGACTACCAGCAAACGTATTGGCTTGGTAGATAATGCCGCTATCTTTCCTGCAAATTTATATTTAGCGCCGAAAGATATTATGCAACAAGTCATCTATGAAATACAAGATGAAACAGCTGCACAAGTAGAATATTTTAAAAAAACAGGAAAATATATTGAAGCGCAACGCATAGAAGAAAGAGTAAATTATGATCTTGAAATGATCCGTGAGTTGGGTTATTGCAATGGCATTGAAAACTATTCAAGATTTTTTGACAGAAGAAAACCGGGCACAAGGCCGTTCTGTTTGTTAGATTATTTTCCGAATGATTTTCTGTGTGTGATAGATGAGAGCCATCAAACAATCCCACAAGTAAGTGGAATGTACGGTGGAGACAGAAGCAGAAAATTAGTCTTGGTTGATTATGGTTTCCGTTTGCCGTCGGCCATGGACAACCGTCCACTTAATTTTAACGAGTTTGAAAGTATGTTGAATCAAACCGTATTTGTTTCTGCCACTCCCGGAGATTTTGAATTAGAGAAAACCGGAGGTGTAGTGGTAGAACAAGTTGTAAGGCCAACAGGCTTATTAGATCCTCCAATAGAAGTTCGTCCATCATTGAATCAGATAGATGATTTGCTGGATGAAATAGATAAACGCATTAAAAAAGGTGATCGTGTTTTAGTTACAACATTAACGAAACGCATGGCCGAGGAAATGGATAAATACCTGAAACGAATCGATGTAAAAAGCAAATACATTCACAGTGAGGTTGATACTTTAGAAAGAGTTGAAATTTTACGCGACTTGCGTTTAGGTGTAATCGATGTATTGGTAGGCGTTAACTTATTAAGAGAAGGGCTTGATCTTCCGGAAGTATCGCTGGTGGCCATTTTAGATGCAGACAAAGAAGGTTTTTTACGTAACGAAAAAAGCCTGACGCAAACTGCAGGTAGGGCCGCACGTAACGTTGACGGCTTAGTAATTTTTTATGCTGATAAGATGACCGATAGCATGCAAAAAACCATCGATGAAACAACAAGAAGAAGAGAGAAACAGATCGCGTACAATCTTGAACATAACATCACACCAAAAACAATCATCAAAAGTAAAGAGCAGGTTTTTGCGCAGGGCTCCGTACTTGATGTAAAAGGATATGATCCGTCAAACCCTTACTCAATCGGTGCCGATCAGGAGTTGGTAAATGTTGCCGCAGAGGACCAAATTGTATATAAAACCATCCCTCAAATAGAAAAAGCCATAGGTAAAACCAAAAAAGAGATGGAAAAAGCCGCGAGAGACATGGATTTCATGGAAGCGGCCCGTTTAAGGGACGAAATGTTCAGAATGAAGAAGGAGTTGGAAGGAATGAAAAAATAATTTCTTATCTTTCATATTACTAAAAACCTGTACACATGATAGTTATCGCACTTTACAACCTTAAAGGTGGTGTTGGCAAAACGGCTTCTTGCGTAAATTTTGCCTACCTCGCAGCAAAAGATGGTTATAAAACTTTGCTATGGGATATCGACCCTCAAGGCTCTACAACTTTTTACTACAACGTAAAACCTAAAAATGCAATGGGCATTAAAAAACTCATCAGTAAAGATGTTGTTTTAGAAAGCGCCATTCTTGAAACTGAATATGATAATTTAGAAATCATTCCTGCAGATAATTCCGCCAAAAGTTTTGATATCATGGTAGAAGAAATGAAAGGAAACAAAACCCGTTTAAAAGGCATTTTAAAACAATTGGAAAACGAATACGATTTCGTTTTTATTGATTGTCCTCCCGGCTTTAGCGCATTGAGCGAAAATATTTTTGCTGCTGCTGACATTGTATTAATGCCCATCATACCAACAACATTATCTATCCGCACCTACGATATGGTGAAAGATTATTTCAAAGAAAAAGATCTGGATGGCAGCAAGATGATGTGCTTTTTTACATTGGTAGATCTTCGTAAAAACATGCACAATGAAATAATGGAGAAATTATACAAAGACAAAAAATTCTTCCAGAATTATATACCAGCTTTATCGGATGTAGAAAGGATGGGTATTTACCGCAAACCAATTGAAGAATATGCGCGCAGCAGCTACGCAGCAAAATGTTACAGCGATTTGTGGACAGAAATTAAAGAAGGCGTAGTAGAATAAACAAAAGCAAATAAAATTTAATGTCGATTAAAGTATTTCATTCGGAACCATTTGTGGATTTTTTGTCTTTTATTCCATCAAGTTCATCATACACTAACGCAACAATAGAAGAATGTGATATTATAATACACCATGAATTACTATCGCTAAAATATCCTCATAAATTTTTTGAAGAGATCAGTACAATCTACCGACCTTTCAACAAAAAAATTCTCTTTTTTATATTACAGGATCACGAAAGGAAATACAAAAAATACTTTAGCAATACGATCA
>DATHNB010000023.1:0-2970 GCA_035486495.1 Ferruginibacter sp.
ATTTCTTTAATAGCATCAGGGATAGTATCGATCTTTTGAACAGAACCATTATGAGAGATGATATGATTTTTCATTTCATCGTTCCATAGATTTAATTCAACCAGATCTTTCAACAAATGTTTATTTACAACAACAAATTCTCCGCTTAAAACTCTTCTTACATAGATATTAGAAGTGTATGGTTCAAAACATTCGTTATTTCCTAATATCTGCGAAGTAGAAGCTGTCGGCATTGGTGCAACTAACAAAGAGTTTCTTACACCATATTTTAATACTTCTGCTTTTAATGTGTACCAATCCCAACGTAAGCTAGGTTCAACACCCCACATATCAAATTGAAACTGCGCTTTTGATACCGGAGAATCTTTAAACGTTTCATAAGCACCTTCTTTTTTAGCCAGATCTTTACTTGCAGTCATTGCAGCAAAATAGATGGTTTCAAAAATTTCTTTATTCAATTGTTTTGCTTCGTCACTTTCAAATGCCATACGTAACAAAATAAAAGCATCGGCTAAACCCTGAACACCTAAACCAATAGGGCGGTGGCGCATGTTAGAATATCTTGCTTCTTCAACAGGATAGTAGTTATTATCTATTACTTTGTTTAAGCTCTTCGTTACTTCATACGTTACTTCATATAATTTCTCATGATCAAATTTACCATTGATAACATAACGAGGTAGTGCTAAAGAAGCAAGGTTACAAACAGCTATTTCTTTTTCAGAAGTATATTCCATGATCTCTGTACAAAGATTAGAACTTTTAATAGTTCCTAAATTCTGCTGATTGCTTTTGCCGTTAGCTGCATCTTTGTATAATAAGTATGGTGTGCCTGTTTCAATTTGTGCATCCAAAATGGCAAACCATAGGTCTTGTGCTTTCACAACTCTTCTTGCTCTTCCTTCCGCTTCGTATGTAGTGTATAATTTTTCAAATTCAGCACCCCAGCATTCGTGTAAGTTTGGTGCTTCGCTAGGAGAGAATAGACTCCAGTCTCCGCCTTCTTCAACACGTTTCATGAATAGATCAGGAATCCATAACGCATAGAAAAGATCTCTTGCACGCATTTCTTCTTTACCATGATTTTTACGAAGATCTAAGAATTCAAATACATCTGCATGCCATGGTTCAAGGTATACAGCAAATGCACCTTTACGTTTTCCACCGCCCTGATCTACATAACGGGCAGTATCATTGAATACTTTAAGCATTGGAATGATACCATTGCTTGTACCGTTTGTTCCACCGATATAACTACCAGTAGCGCGGATGTTATGGATAGATAATCCAATACCTCCGGCACTTTGAGAGATCTTGGCCGTTTGTTTTAATGTATCATAAATACCTTCAATGCTATCGTCTTTCATTGTCAACAAAAAGCATGAGCTCATTTGAGGTTTAGGTGTTCCTGCATTAAATAAAGTTGGCGTACCATGCGTATACCAACGGTCACTCATTAAATGATATGTTTTAATTGCTGATTCGATATCTTCTTTATGCATACCGATAGCAACTCTCATGTACATGTGTTGAGGACGTTCAACAATTTTACCTTCTACTTTTAACAAGTAAGATTTTTCAAGTGTTTTAAAACCGAAATAATCAAAACCATAATCCCTGTCATAAATGATAGTTGAATCTAACAGTTCAGCATTCTTTTCAATGATTGCCCAAACATCCTCAGCGATCAATGGTAAATACTTACCACTTTTAACGTCTGTGTATTCATACAACAAACGCATTGTTTCAGAGAAACTTTTTATCGTATTCTTATGCAAGTTGCTTACCGCAATGCGGCTCGCTAATAAAGCATAATCCGGATGTTTTACTGTTAATGATGCCGCAGTTTCTGCAGCAAGGTTA
Organism: Ferruginibacter sp.; assembly: GCA_035486495.1. Taxonomy (GTDB): domain Bacteria; phylum Bacteroidota; class Bacteroidia; order Chitinophagales; family Chitinophagaceae; genus Ferruginibacter. Next base: position 1,864 of record DATHNB010000023.1, read on the forward strand.
TCAAGTTCAGTAGTGCTTACACCATCGAACAGACCTTCAATTACTTTTTTAGCTACATCGATCGAGCTAACAAAGCGTCTGTCTAAACTGTAGCAAAGCTTTTCAATTCTGGCGGTGATCTTATCGAACTTTACGCTCTCTGTTTTATTGTTTCTTTTTAATACCTGCATAGCAATTGGAATTTATTTGGGGGTAGTAATAGTATTATTGTTGAATTGTTTTATTGATAAAATGGGTTTAAAAATCTTCTTCCAAAGAAAAAGTTTGCGATTCTTTTGTTCCGCCAACACCTGATTTTTGATAATCTCCTACACGTTTTTCAAAGAAATTTGTTTTACCTTCTAAAGAGATCATTTCCATGAAATCAAATGGATTGGTGGTGTTGTATATTTTTGTATACCCTAATTCACTGATCCATCTGTCAGCAACAAACTCAATGTATTGCTGCATTAGCTTAGCATTCATACCGATCAATGCAACTGGTAAAGCTTCGGTTATAAATTCCTTTTCTATATCAACTGCATCTCTGATAATTCCGTGTACTTGTTCTTCCGATAATTTGTTACTTAACATACTATACAATAAACATGCAAATTCACAATGCAAACCTTCATCACGACTAATTAATTCATTGCTGAAAGTAAGTCCTGGCATTAAACCTCTTTTCTTTAACCAGAAAATAGAGCAGAAGCTCCCGCTAAAGAAAATTCCTTCAACCGCTGCAAAAGCTACAAGGCGTTCTGCAAATGTTCCGTTCTCGATCCAACGCATTGCCCAATCTGCCTTTCTTTTAACAGCGGGGATGGTATCAATGGCATGGAATAAACGGTCTTTCTCTTTAGGATCTTTTATGTAGGTATCGATCAATAATGCATATGTTTCAGAATGGATATTTTCCATCATGATCTGAAAGCCGTAAAAACATCTTGCTTCGGGCAATTGTACTTCGCTCATAAAATTTACGGCAAGGTTCTCGTTCACAATTCCATCGCTTGCGGCAAAAAAAGCCAATACATGGGATACGAAATGTCTTTCCCCATCATTTAAATTGGCCCAGTCTTTCATGTCGCTGCCCAAATCAATTTCTTCTGCAGTCCAAAAGCTGGC
>DATHNB010000024.1:0-3197 GCA_035486495.1 Ferruginibacter sp.
TAAAATTACAATAATTCAGTTTAAGAAATTATACGCAAAGTTATGATCACAAGGAATAATTACTCTTGTTCTTCCTCATCTTCGCTTTCTTCTGTTTCCTCTTCCGTTTCTTCCACATAATCATCTTCATCGTTGCTATTAGCAAATTCAGCAAACCAATCGTTTGTTTTAATTAATTCATCAGGAGTTCCTTCGGCTGCAACAACACCATTGTCTATCACAATTACGTGATCCGCATCTTTTACCATTGAGTAACGATGCGCAATAATGATCACCGTATTTTCTTTACGAATTTCATCTACCGTTTTCTTTACTTCTGCTTCTGTAGCAAAATCTAAATTAGCAGTTGCTTCATCCATTATAAGAATGTATGGCTTAGATATTAATACTCTTGCAATTTGCACACGCTGTCTTTCTCCAACAGACAATCCAAATCCACTTTCTCCTACAGTTGTTTGCAATCCGTCAGGTAATCTTTGTAAAGTGGTTTGCATACCTGCGGCATTAGCGGAAGCATTGACTTCTTCCATTGTTGCATCAGGTCTTTTGTAGCGAATATTATCTGCAAGCGTTCCCCTAAATATTGCCCCATCTGCAGCTACCATCCCTATCTGACTTCTTACAGATGCCCCATCCATCTCAGACAATTTTTGTCCATCGATCAAAACACCTCCGCTTTGCGGTTCAAATAGTTTTAGCAACAGATCTACCGTTGTTGTTTTTCCCGCACCTGAAGATCCTACCAATGCTGTTACTCTTCCCGGCTCTGCCGTGAATGATAATCCAGATAAAATTTCTCTATCTGGATTATAAGAAAAATGAACATTTTTAAATTCAATTTTCCCTTTTGCTACGACTAATTTCTTTCCTATTTTTTCTTCAACAGTTGTATCTAATAATTTGAATGCGCGTGCAATAGATGTAACATTTTGTTGCAGATCTGCCCATATACTTGCCAAACTGTCAATCGGATCGTACAACATATCTAAGTATGCAACAAACATTACCACGTCACCGGGAGTTAGTTTATGTTGCAAAGCAAGAAAGCCGCCGTATGCCAACACCATTGCTTGTGAAACATGTGTGAGAAAAACCTGCCAAAAAACATATTTGTTAGACAACAGTGACCTGTTAATATAATCTTGATATGCGTCTGCAGCTTCTTTATCTAAAAGCATCACTTCCCTTTCTTCAGCGCCCGAAAGCTTTACTGTTTTTACCCCTGCTAATGCATCCTGCATCCTGGTAGAAACGCCTTCCCATTTTTCGTAATAAGTCGCAAGACTCATTTCTAATTTCTTTGTTGAAATAACAGTAATGATCAGGTAAAATGGAATAATAGAAATAGCTAAAAGAGCCAATATGGTATTCTGCCAAAACATTATACCAAGCAATCCAACAAGACTTATAATTTCGGGCAAAATTTGTTTAGTGAATGCACTAACTGTTTCAGACACTTCTTCGCTTTGATCTATCTGCGTATGTAATGCTGCTGTAGAACGTTTTGAGAAGAATGCCAATGGCAATCTTAATACATGTCCAAACGTATTTTTAATAAATTGCTGTTCGATGGTACAGATCAGTTTCACTTCTAACGTTTCGCCTATCCGCCAAAATATCAATCCTATTATATTGATAACGAAAAGCCATATAGTGGCCCACAATAACGTATTAAAGGCTTCACCTGGTGTACGTGGAGCTACGCGATTTTTTGTGTGCGGTTCTTTTACCCTTCGTTTTTTTATCGGCTCTTTATGTGCGGCATGATTAACTGTTCCTTTTTTTGTTGTATCTGTTAATACTGTTGTAGTTGAATTTCCCTTAGCTTCTTCTTTTTCAATAAACTTCGTAATGGGATCATCATCCGTTTCTGTAGGAACACCCATTTCTCTCTTTACGTCATTGCGCGCACGTTGTACAAATAAACCCGAAATATCATTTACTGCTTCGCGATAAATAAGCGGCTCTATTAATGTAACACCCGTACTTAACAAACTAACTATAAATACGGCAAGCAATCCTTTTTTATATGGCTTAACAAGGCGTATTATATTCCTAAAAACATCTTTCTTATCCTCTTTTGCGGGCATTTTTTTCTTTTATATTTTTAAAATTAGGGTATTTAAAATGACTGCAAAATTTGATTTGTATAATAAAAAATCCGGACCAACTAAGTTAGTCCGGATTAATATTCTATTAAAAGATGCAATTACGCGACATCCTTTCCATGACAGTTCTTATATTTTTTTCCGCTGCCGCAATAGCAAGGTTCATTTCTTCCCGGCATTTTTTCAACTCTTATAGGTTCTTGTTTAACCTGTGTTGATGGATCGATATAGTCATTTTCCTGCGAAGCATATTCAGGACCTGCACCTGCAAATTCTGCTTTACGTTCGCGCATTTTACTCATGTCTGTTTTTCTCTCTCTGCCTTCTTTAATTGTCTTTGAATTATCCTCTGCCGGCATTGCGCAATGACATAAGAAGCTAACAATATTTTTATTTACTTCATCATCCATTTGCTTGAATGCGCCGAATGCTTCTATTTTATAAATAACTAACGGATCTTTTTGTTCGTAGCCTGCAGTCTGCACACTATGACGTAAATCATCCATCGCTCTCAAATGTTCTTTCCATGAATCATCTATCAAAGCCAACGTGATACCACGTTCCAAAGCATTTGGTAATTCAGCGCCTTCGGAAGAAAGTGTTTTTTCTATATTAGCCAATGCCTGAATTCCTTTCTTACCGTCAGTAAATGGTACAGATACATTTTCAATATGTACGCCTTGTTCTTTACGTATATTTTTTATAACCGGCAAAGTTTCTCTCGCCAATGTTGCAGCTTTACGATTGTAATTTGATTTGGCTTCCTCATATAATTTCTCTGCAGTAATCTGTAAGTTATCTTTTGCTAATTCTTCTTCCGTAATCGTTGTATCAATTCCAAAATTTACAATACACGATAATTTAAAATCTTCGTAACTACCGGTTTCTTTGAATGAATTTGCCAATCCTTCCGCAACAGAATAAAACGCATTGTCAAGATCCAGTGCCAAACGATCTCCGAACAAAGCATGATTACGCTTAGCATATATTACGTTACGTTGTTTGTTCATTACATCATCATATTCCAACAAACGTTTACGGATACCAAAGTTATTTTCTTCAACTTTTTTCTGTGCTCTCTCGATTGAT
>DATHNB010000025.1:0-4983 GCA_035486495.1 Ferruginibacter sp.
GAAAAGTTAGAAAAATTATATACCACCGCATTTACTTACAAAGCAGAAGTTGAAAATGATTTTGCAGAAAATATGTATCCTGCAGAAGCAGCACTTATTTTAAAAGAAGGTGCCCAGGTTATGTTCTTAAAGAACGATAATATTATGAAGCGTTACTTCAACGGAAAAATTGGCGTTGTAAAAAGACTGGAAGATGACGAAGTAATTGTTGAATGTGATGGATTAGAAATTAACGTAGCGAAAGAAACCTGGGAAAACTCGCGTTACGTTTTAAATAAAGATGATGGCAAGCTCGAACAAGAAACATTAGGAACATTTACCCAATATCCTTTAAGGTTAGCATGGGCAATTACTATTCACAAAAGTCAGGGATTGACATTTGAAAAAGTAATGATCGATGCGGGTGCGGCATTTAGCAGCGGACAAGTATATGTTGCATTAAGCAGGTGTACAAGTTTAGGTGGGATTGTTTTAACTTCTAAAATATCAGCCGCTTCCATTCATAGCAATGATAAAGTGATCAGAGGTCAGCAAACACTTACTCATAAAGGTTCATTAGCAGAAAGATTTGCAGGAGCAAGACAATTATTTACACAACAACTATTGGAGGATATCTTTTCTTTTAATGATATTGAAATGGCTGCCAACCTTGTTGCACATCATGTTAAACAGCACACCGATAAATTTAATAAAGAAGCAGTTGAGTGGGCGGAAAGTTTCAAACAACAATTAGCAGTTGAAAAAAGCGCCGGCGTAAAATTCATCGGACAAATATATTCTTTAATGCGTGATGAACCGATCATTGAAAAAAATGCGGCGCTACAAAAAAGGATCAATGATGCCGCTAATTATTTTTCACCCAAATATGCGGCACATCAACAAGCTCTTCAAAACAACTCTTTAATTACTGAACATAAAGAAGCTGCAACGGTTGTAAACGAGTATTTGTTACAACTACTGACGGCACTCAACTCAACTAATTATTATTTACAATTTTGTAAAGAACCTTTTTCTGTTACAACTTATTTGCAGCACAAATTAAAAGCCGGCTTGCCTCGCCTAAGCATTAATTGTTATGCCACCACTAAAAAAACAAGTATCGATACGCAGAATGCAGAACTGTATGAAACACTAAAACGCTGGCGAGATATTATTGTGGAAGAAACAAAAAGTCCGATCTACATGATCGCCAATCAATCTACGTTAAAAGAGATCAGCACTTATCTTCCTTTGAATAAAAAGGATTTGTTGTACATCACAGGCTTTGGAAAAGCCAAAGTAGATAAATACGGAGATGATGTAATAGAAATGGTAGAAGGTTATTGCAGTCGCCATGATATTGAAACGAATATCTCTGCACTAAAACAAAAAGTATTACAAGCCAAAGCAAAATAATGAAGCCGGATATTGCGACCAGAGCCGATATAGAAAATTTGATCAATGTCTAGATCCGTCTAACTAGTTTATAACTCTGCTTTTAAATATTTACCCGTGAAACTCTCTTTTACTTTTGGCAATCCTTCTGGCACGCCTTCATACAGAACCAATCCGCCGCCATCGCCACCTTCCGGACCAATATCAATAATATGATCGGCAACTTTTATTACATCCATATTATGTTCGATCACTAGAACAGTATTGCCCTGGTCAACTAATTTATTCAGCACATCTAACAAGTGTTGAATATCCTGAAAATGCAGACCGGTTGTCGGTTCATCTAAAATATAAAATGTTTTTCCGGTAGCTTTTTTTCCTAACTCTGTTGAGAGCTTAACACGTTGTGCCTCACCGCCACTTAAGGTTACTGCGCTTTGTCCGAGCGTGATATAGCCCAATCCTACATCTTGTAATACTTTTATCTTTCTGAAAATAAAAGGTACCGCGGAGAAAAATTCCACCGCTTCATCTACCGTCATATCCAATACATCGCTAATCGATTTTCCTTTATAGCGAATTTCTAATGTTTCTCTGTTGTAACGTTTGCCGTTACATTTTTCGCAATGCACATGTACATCGGGTAAAAAGTTCATTTCAATCACGCGCATACCGCCGCCTTCACAAACTTCGCACCTTCCGCTTTTTACATTGAAAGAAAAACGGCCCGCAGTATAGCCGCGAATTTTTGCTTCAGGCACCGCGGCAAATAATGTTCTAATATCTGTAAAGAAGCCGCAATATGTTGCAGGATTACTTCTTGGCGTTCGTCCGATCGGACTCTGATCAATTTCAATTACCTTATCAATAAACTCTAAACCTTTAATGCCACTATATTCCAACGGTAAAACTTTTGAGTTGTAAGCATGTGCACTTAATAATGGATATAAGGTTTCATTGATCAATGTAGATTTTCCACTTCCGCTCACACCTGTTATTAATATTAATTTTCCTAAAGGAAATTGTACGCTTACGTTTTTTAAATTATTCCCTTTAGCACCATTCAGTTCTAAAATATGTCCGTTTCCTTTTCTTCTTTCTTTTGGTACCAGAATACCTTTTTTGCCATTAAGATATTGTGCAGTATCTGATCCCGATGCCAATACTTCTTTCGGTGTTCCTTGTGCAACAATTTCTCCGCCATGCTTACCTGCTTTCGGACCGATATCTACTAAATAATCAGCAGCCATCATAATGTCTTTATCATGTTCAACTACCAGTACACTGTTTCCGATATCGCGCAAATTTTGCAATGCACCTATCAATCGCTGATTATCTCTTTGGTGCAAACCGATACTCGGCTCATCCAATACATAAGTAATACCTTGTAATTGTGAACCAATTTGCGTTGCAAGACGAATACGTTGAGACTCCCCACCACTCAATGTTTTAGAACCTCTGTTTAAACTTAAATAAGTTAACCCTACATCTAATAAAAATTGTAAGCGTTCCCTAATTTCTTTCAATACATCTTTGGCAATGGCATTTTGTTTATTGCTCAATCGTTTTTCTATTCCAGCAAAACGAATCATCAGCTTATCTAAATTCAAACTACTTAATTCAAAAATATTCGCTTCATCTATTTTAAACCACAAACTTTCTTTTCTCAACCTTGCACCATTGCAGGAGGTGCATCTTTTCAGTTCCATGTAATCCTGCACCCATTCTTTTAATGACTCGTTACTTTGTGTAGAAGTAAACCAACGTTTCAACATCGGAATGATCCCTTCGTAACTACCTGTATACGCATCAGGAATTGTTTCATCTTCCATATCTACATCAAAACTTCCTTCCGCATTTTCAGTTCCGTACAAAAGCAAATTCAATTGCGTGGCAGACAGATCTTTTATCGGCTTACCCAGATCTATCTTATTTTTTTTAGCGAATTGTACTACTTGCTGATACACACTTGAACTACGTTCCTCACCCAATGGCGCGATGCCGCCTTCTTTTACACTCAATGTTTTATTAGGTAATATCGAATCTAAACTTATCGTGTACACATCACCCAAACCTTTACAAACCGGACAGGCCCCATAAGGCGAGTTAAATGAAAATGCATTTGGTGATGGCTCTTCATAACTGATGCCTGTGTCTTCACACATTAACAGCTTACTATATTGAACTACTTTATCATCATCATTGATCAATAAAAACATTAAGTCTTTACCAACCTGTAAAGTTTTTTGCACACTCTGACTTAACCTCACTTTCATATCAGTCGTAACCGCTAATCTGTCAACTACTACTTCTATATTATGTATCTTATAACGATCTACCTGCATTTTTGCAGTCAGGTCTTTTGCTTCGCCATCAATTCTAACTTTTAAATATCCTTTCTTACGAATATCTTCAAACAGTTCTCGATAATGACCTTTGCGTCCACGCACTAACGGAGCCAGCAGACTGATTTTTTTATTCGCAAATTTTTTGAAAATATTATCAACGATCTCTTCCTCACTAAACTTCACCATTTTTTTGCCAGTGTTGTAACTGTAAGCCTCGCCTACTCTTGCATACAACAAACGTAAAAAATCATAAATTTCTGTAATTGTACCAACAGTACTTCGTGGATTTTTATTGGTGGTTTTTTGTTCGATAGAAATCACCGGAGACAAGCCCGTTATTTTATCCACATCAGGCCTTTCCATATCGCCCACAAACTGACGAGCATATGCAGAAAAACTTTCCATGTAACGGCGTTGACCTTCATTATAAATAGTATCAAATGCCAGCGAAGATTTTCCACTACCACTAACGCCTGTGAATACCACCAATTTATTCTTGGGAACTTTAATATCAATATTTTTTAGGTTGTGCTCCCTTGCACCAAATACCTCTATAAAATCGCTTGAATTTGTTTGCTCTGCAGGAGCTTTTTTTACTTTCGCCATTATGTTTTCCTCTGCTATAAAGATACGAAAAAATTATGCCGTGTTATGGGATCGATATTAAGCGACATTTAATTTATATTTACGTATGGCAATTATAAAATCATTATTAATTTTTATTCTGGCTGGACTTTGTGAAATAGGCGGCGGCTACCTTATATGGCAATGGCTTAAAGAAGACAAGCCTTACTGGTACGGAATTATCGGCGGAATTATTTTAGTAGCTTATGGAATAGTAGCGACCTGGCAAACAGCCAATTTTGGCAGAGTATACGCCACTTATGGCGGTATTTTTATTGTACTAGCTTTGTTGTGGGGATGGAAAGTTGATAATTTCAAACCTGATAAATACGATATCCTTGGCGCAGCGATAGCTTTAATTGGCGCATGTATTATTATTTATATGCCAAGAAAATAATTATTCCGAAAGCGTTACATTTTTTTTTGTAACCTTTAAAGTATATACACCGCCTTCTTTTAAAGCATAGTTTGCTGTATCATGACTTACAGGAAAATTATAGCAAACAGGATAATCATATTCTTTTACAATATCACTGATCACTTCATAAACAGTTTTGCCAAATGGTCGCTCTGTGTCTTTCATTTCTGTAAATCCGCCGATGATCAATCCTTTGAGTTGATCTAATTTTCCACTGCG
>DATHNB010000026.1:0-6707 GCA_035486495.1 Ferruginibacter sp.
GCAACAGCAATAAAAATTCCTGTAAGTCCGTATTCTTCTTTTGTAAAACCGCCTTCTCTTGTAAACAGATAAGTATTGATAAAGCCAAGTCCAAAGCCGATATACACAACCACGGAAGAAATAATGCTTTGCCTTCTTATCTGCGACATAAATTGATTTGTTGCTAAATTACTCTACCTTTTTTGTTTTGATGTAGAAATTTCTGTCAATAGAAAAATTTACCCGTCCTTCAGGATACATACTGATCGTTTTCCATTGTTCCGTTGGTTTAATTGGCCATGTTCCTTTGAAGTTAACTGTAATGGGCATATTGAATCCTTTTACGCAATTTGTCCAACGGTAACTTAGTGTATGATCTTTGATTTTATATTCCAATACCGGAATTTGAGTGGTGCGTAAATACTGGTCAAATACTTTCGAAAAATTAATATGAGATTCCTTACTGATATAATCTTCAATCTGTTTAGTAGTAACTGTCTGATGATAAAAAGTATGATTTAATCCTCTTAATATTTTTCTAAATAAAGTATCGTTATTAATTGCCTGGCGGATAGTATGGATCATGTTGGCACCTTTTTCATACATATCGCTGCTGCCTGTTTTATTTACGCCATAAGGTCCGATAACAGCAGTATCATTTCTGATTATTTTTCTTAGGCCGATGCAATAATCATCCGCAGCTTTTTTACCATAGTAATATTCTGTGAACAATACTTCGCTATAAGTTGCAAAGGCTTCATGTATCCACATATCAGCAATGTCTTTGCTTGTGATATTATTGCCAAACCATTCATGGCCGCTTTCATGAACGATGATAAAATCCCATTTTAATCCTTGGCCACTTTCAGATCTGTCATGACCGAAATAGCCCATTTTATATTCGTTGCCATAAGCAATAGCGCTTTGGTTTTCCATGCCTAAGTAAGGAGCATCAACTAATTTATATCCATCTTCATAAAAAGGGTAGGGGCCAAACCAATATTCAAATGCTTTCATCATTCGCGTAGCATCTTTGAATTGCTTTTTTGCTTTGTCAAGATTGTAATCCAGTACCCAATAATCCATATCCAGATCACCTTTTTCGCCCTTGTATATTTCGCCAAAGTGAACATATTTTCCGATGTAAGGAACGATATCATAATTGTTGATGGGAGATTTTACGTGCCATGAATATTGGGTAGTACTGTCACCCAGCGATCTTTTTTCTGTTAACCTGCCATTTCCGATACCAACCAAACTATCAGGTACGATTATACGCAAAGCTGCGCCGTCATCAGGTTCATCACTTTGAATATCTTTGCAGGGATACCATGCGCTGGCGCCCAAATCCTGACAAGCTGTGCTTATCCATGGATTGTTATTTTTATCTTTTGTCCAAACCATACCGCCATCCCAGGGAGGATTAATGGCTTCACGAGGCTTTCCATGATAATAAATGGTTATCCAGTTAGTGGTTGATATTACATAGTTTATCGAATCAATAAAATAAGTGCCTTCGGTTTTTTGAAAATTGACTTTCCTGATTCTACTCATCTTATAATTTTCATCACTTACCTGAATATTTATACTATCAATCACTAATGAATCTTGCAGATCAATTTGCATTTTACCTGCTTTTTTTATTACTTTAAATTCAATAGTCGTTGTTCCTGCAATTGTCTTGTTCAAATAATCGGGTTTTATAGTAATATCATAATGTAAAACATCCCACCAATCTCTGCCGGGGCCGTTGCTTCCGCGTAAAGTATCAGCTTGCGTAAAAGGCTGAGAAAATACTGAATAAGAAATAAGGAATAAGAAAGAAAAAATAAGAAAGTGATGTACAAATTTCATTTACTAAATTTAGTTTTTATTGAACAAAGATGAAGTTAATAAAACTATATAGAAAATACTTTTTACGAATACTTTGTTATTTGTTATTTGTTATTTGCATGTTGTTTTTTGGATCTTGTGCAACGCACACTCATCCCGATAAAAAAATATTTCATTACAACGAAAGCAGTGGCATAGCTTCCTTAGATCCGGCATTTGCGAAGAATCAATCTGTCATGTGGGCCGTGCATCAATTGTATAATACATTAATTGAAGTAGATGATAATATGCAATTGTCACCATCATTGGCAAAGAGCTGGGAAATTTCATCAGATAATTTAACCTTCACTTTTCAATTACGTACTGATGTTTTTTTTCATGATGATGATGCTTTCCAAAATGGTAAAGGAAGAAAATTAACTGCACAGGATGTTGTTTATAGTTTTGAAAGAATTGTTGATAAAAATACTGCAAGTCCCGGTGCATGGATATTCAACGATCGCGTTGATTCCGTAAATGGTTTTACGGCTATCAATGATTCTACTTTTCAATTAAAACTAATTCGACCTTTTCAACCGATACTCGGCATTTTAAGTATGCAGTATTGTTCGGTCGTTCCCAAAGAAGCCGTTGATAAATATGGTAATGATTTCCGCAGTCATCCCGTTGGTAGTGGTCCTTTTCAGTTTGTTGTTTGGGAAGAAGGTCAGGCGCTCATCTTAAAAAAGAATGATCATTATTTTGAACATGATAGCAGCGGTAATGCGTTACCGTATTTAGATGGAATAAAAGTTTCTTTCTATGATAGCAAGGCAACAGAGTTTTTAGAATTTCAACAAGATCGATTAGATTTTATCAATGATATCGATCCATCATTTAAAGATGAAGTGTTAACTAAAACCGGACATCTAAAAAAAGAATGGGAGGGAAAGATCATTTTAAATAAACATCCATACCTTAACACAGAGTTTTTAGGAATTTTGGTTGATCCTGATAATGATTTAGTAAAGTCATCACCGTTACGTTTTCAGAAAGTACGTCAGGCAATTAATTATGGTTTTGATAAAAGGAAGATGATGTTGTATTTACGCAACTCAATAGGAACGCCTGCAGAAAGCGGTTTTGTGCCAATGGGATTACCATCGTTCGATACCGCAGCAGTTAAAGGCTATCATTATGATGTAGCAAAAGCAAAACAATTATTAGCAGAAGCAGGTTATCCCAATGGTAAAGGTTTACCAACAATAAAATTATTAACGGTTCCGATATACGCAGATCTCGCAAGTTATATTGCTAATGAGCTGCAGCAAATAGGCATTGATATTGAAGTTGAAACAATACAAAAAAGTTTATTACTGGAACAAACAGCTAAATCAAAAGCATTATTTTACAGAGGAAGCTGGATAGCAGATTATCCTGATGCAGAAAATTATTTAAGTGTTTTCTACGGCAAAAATCCTGCACCACCGAATTACACACGTTATAAAAATCCGGCTTTTGATATTTTGTATGAAAAAGCAATAGCGGAAAAGAATGATTCTGTACGATATAAATTGTATCAACAAATGGATCAGTTAATAGTAAATGATGCGCCGATAGTACCATTGTGGTATGATATGGCGATACATTTGGTGCATAATAATATTACAGGCTTTGAGGCAAATAGTTTGAATTTGCTGGAATTGAGAAGAGTGAGGAAGGAAACCCCACCAAACCTCCCCTGAAGGGGAGGCTTTAGAGAATAATACTTTGATGAGTGTAATAAATATGTGGCAGAGATGATATGAAATAGATAAGAACCGATTCTCTTAAATATAAAGACTCCAAAAAGTCCCCCTTCAGGGGGATTTAGGGGGTTACTTCTTCTTCAACTTACCCTTAAACACCTTCTCAAATTTTTCCACCTTAGGTCTAATTACAAAATGGCAATAAGGTTGTTCGCCATTGTTTAAATAATAATTCTGGTGGTAATCTTCTGCAGGATAAAATTTTACAAATGGTTCTAAAGTAGTTACAATAGGGTCTTTCCATGCACCACTTTTATTTAATTCTTTGATATACTTTTCAGTGATCTCTTTTTGTTCGTGGTTATGATAAAATACAACACTTCTGTACTGTGTCCCAACGTCATTTCCTTGTCTGTTAAGTGTTGTAGGATCATGGGTTTGCCAAAATACTTCCAGTAATTCATCAAAACTTATCTTTTTTGGATCGTACTCAATATTCAAACACTCAGCGTGACCGGTAGTTCCGGTGCAGACTTCTTTATATGTTGGGTTGGCTACATGTCCACCACTGTAACCACTGGTTACTTTTACAACACCTTCTAATTCCTGAAAAATAGCTTCCGTACACCAAAAGCAGCCGGTGCCAAATGTTGCTACTAAAGTATGCGGATGTGTTGAATCTGTATTATCCATATTTTTTGATTTTGAAGTGTTGGTCTGTGCAAAGGAAGACAAACTTAATAAAATGGTTGCTGATAAAAGTAGTGATTTGATCATATTTTTTATTTCAAATACGTAAAGTATATACCGTTAGTTTACAAAATAAAAGGTACTAACTTAATTTTAACAAAGATGGTATTTGCCATGCAAATTTACGTTAAACGTTCTCATTCCAATTCATATTACCTTTGCGAATAAACTAAAGAGCTACAGGAGTTACGATATGAAATTTTTTCCGGAATCGACATTAGTGCAGTTGGAATATGAAAAGGTAAAATCTTTACTGGCAGCGTATTGTCGTACAGAATTTGCAAAAGATAAAGCCAATAACCTTCGCATACATACTAAAAAGGAATTTATTGAAACAGAGTTACAGCAGAGTCATGAGTTTAAATTGCTGATGCAAAATGCGCAGTATTTTCCTAACGACTTCATTTTGAATTTGCATAAAGACTTAAAACTTATCAGTATTCTCGGAGCTGTGTTAAATGGCGAGCAATTCTTACATATTAAAAAGCTGGCACATAATACCGGCGATATTTTTCGTTGGTTCGATAATGAAAGAAGAGTTGCTTACCCTGCGTTAGCAAAAGTTATAGAACATACTTATTACGAGAAAGTAATTATTGAACTGATAGATGAGATATTGGATGAAACGGGGCAAGTAAAAGATACAGCCAGCATTGAGTTGGGAGATATCAGAATGAATTTATACAGAAAGAGAAATGAATTACGCAGGGTATTTGATCGCATCGTAAGTAAATTAAACAAGCTCGGACATTTAGCAGATATTGAAGAAAGCTTTATGAACGGCAGAAGAGTGCTCGCTGTTTTTGCTGAACAAAAAAGAATGATAAAAGGGATCTTGCACGGTGAGAGCGATAGTCGTAAAACAACTTTTATTGAACCCGAAGAAACAACAGGATTAAACAACGATATTTTTTCTTTAGAGAATGATGAACGCAAAGAAGTATATCGGATACTTCGCGCATTAACACAAAAATTAAGCGTATATGCGTCACTGTTAAAAATTTACCATGATATTGCGGGGGAGTTTGATTTTATAAGAGCCAAAGCAAAACTGGCTATTGATGTTGGTGGTAACTATCCTCAATTATATGATAAAGCGCACGTCAATTTAATTCAAGCATATCATCCATTATTATTGTTGTACAATCAAAACAATAATAAACCAACCATTCCGGTAGATATTAATTTGAACGATAAGAATAGGATACTGGTTATCAGCGGACCAAACGCCGGAGGTAAAACCGTTACACTTAAAACTGTTGGTTTATTACAATTGATGCTGCAAAGCGGCTTGTTGGTACCCGTTCATCCGAATAGTGAAATGGGGATCTTTAAACAGATCATGATCCATATCGGTGATACGCAAAGTTTAGAGTTTGAGTTAAGTACGTATTCATCTCACCTGAAAAATATGAAACATTTTATGGAGAATGCTAATGGTAAAACATTGTTCTTCATTGACGAATTGGGTAGTGGCAGTGATCCGAATTTGGGTGGTGCTTTTGCTGAGGTGATTATGGAAGAGCTGGCGCATAAACATGCTTTTGGCATCGTAACAACGCATTATCTTAACTTAAAAGTGATGGCTAACAAAGTGCCGGGCATTATTAACGGTGCGATGCAATTTGATGAAAATAATTTATTGCCTTTATATAAATTGATCATAGGAAAGCCTGGTAGTTCCTATACATTCTCTATCGCAGAAAGAATTGGTTTAGAAAAAAGACTGATTGAAAAAGCAAGAAAATTAGTAGACGATGATCATTTTAGCTTAGACAAATTATTGAACCGAACCGAACAGGATCTGCAAATAATTAATAAAGATAAGATCGAACTGCAAAAGCTCATTAAAGAAAATGAGCGGCTGAAAAAGGAGATGCAGCAGGTATTGGATAAAGAAAAACATTTACAAGAAATAGAAAGACTGCGCCATCAAAATAAAATATCCGAAGAGAAGCTGAGTTATTTAAAAGACATGGAACGCAGATTGAAATCAATGGTGATAGAGTGGCGCAAGACGGAAGATAAAGGTAAGGTTGTACAAATGATCCATGCGTTACTATTCAATCAAAAAGAAAAGATCATCGTCAACAAACAACAAAAAAAGTTGGATGAAAAATTTAAGGAAGTAGGAGGAGAGATCGTTGTAGGCGCTAAGGTAAAAATGAAAAAAAACAGACAGGTAGCGATAGTAAAAGAAATTCGTGGCAAAAAAGCAGTGGTGCAATTAGGATTGATGCCAATGACTGTTGAATTATCTGATTTGATTGCAGTAGTAGAAAAATCAACCGAAACAAAAGAAGCTTAATTAATGGCAATACAAATTCATGATAAATTATCAGGCGTAGGTACAACTATTTTTACAACGATGAGTTTGTTAGCTACAGAATACAAAGCCATTAATCTCGGACAAGGTTT
>DATHNB010000027.1:0-6051 GCA_035486495.1 Ferruginibacter sp.
CGAAACGAGCATTCTTATATTTGGTTCATTACCTGGAGATAAATCTTTAGAATTAAATGAGTATTATGGACATTCAAGAAATAGATTCTGGAAAATTATTTCAGTAATTACAGAAAACGATTTGCCTCTAAATTATTCAGATAAAAAATATCTTCTATTCAAAACAAAAATTGGAGTATGGGATGTGGCTAATAAAGCAATTCGCGAGGGTAGTCTTGATAACGCTATTAAGAACGAATCGCCTAATGATTTAGATAGTTTTATATCCAAACATAAAAATTTGAAAGTAATTGGGTTTAATGGAAAAAAAACAGAAAAGCTTTTTGATAAGTATTTTGTTAGACAGAAGAATATTAAATATATCTCACTACCAAGTTCAAGTCCAGCAAATGCAAAAATTAGCCTAGCAGATATTTATAAAGCTTGGAAAGAAATACTAAAATAAAACTTTAGATTTAACCCATATTCGCCAAATGCTGTTGCAGATCAGCATCTGTTTTAATATAAACTTCTCTCGCTTTGCTACCTTGGTTTGGACCAACAATACCTGAAGCTTCTAATTGATCCATTAAACGGCCGGCGCGGTTATAACCCAATTTCATGCGGCGTTGTAATAAAGAAGTGCTACCAACCTGGCTGGTTACTATTAATCTTGCAGCATCTTCAAAGAGTGCATCTTTATCGTTGAGGTCAAAATCTTTTCCTTCCATTTCTTTTTCATCCACATATTCAGGTAATAGAAATGCCTGTGCATAGCCACGTTGTTCGCCAATAAAATCAACTATTTTATCTACTTCAGGCGTATCAACAAATGCGCATTGTAAACGTACTAATTCGCCGTTGTAACTAATCAGCATATCACCTTTACCAATTAATTGTTCTGCGCCACCGGCATCTAAAATAGTACGACTATCGATCTTACTACTCACTTTAAATGCGATCCTCGCAGGGAAATTGGCTTTAATTGTACCGGTAATAATATTTACAGAAGGACGTTGTGTCGCAATAATTAAATGGATACCTATGGCTCTTGCTAACTGAGCTAAACGTGCAATTGGCATTTCAACTTCTTTGCCTGCAGTCATGATTAGATCTGCAAATTCATCTACTACTAAAACGATGAATGGTAAAAATTGATGTCCTTTTTCAGGATTTAATTTACGCGCAACAAATTTTTCGTTGTACTCCCTGATGTTTCTGCAACCGGCTTCTTTCAATAAGTCGTAACGATTATCCATTTCAATGCACAAAGCGTTTAGCGTGTGGACTACTTTCTTTGTATCAGTGATGATTGCTTCTTCTTCGCCGGGTAATTTTGCTAAGAAATGTTTTTCAATTGTTTTGTAAATACTAAGCTCAACTTTTTTAGGATCTACTAAAACAAATTTTAGTTGTGATGGATGTTTGCAATATAACAACGAAACTAAGATCGCATTTAATCCGACAGATTTACCTTGTCCGGTTGCACCAGCCATTAATAAATGGGGCATTGCAGCGAGGTCAACAATAAAGTTTTCGTTATCTATTTTTTTACCAATCGCAATTGGCAACGCAAAATTATTTTTCTGGAATTTTTCTGAAGCCAGTAATGTCTTCATGCTTACGATGGTCTTCTTCGCATTCGGCACTTCAATACCAATTGTTCCTTTGCCGGGAATTGGCGCGATGATACGAATACCAAGAGCAGCAAGACTTAACGCAATATCATCTTCTAAATTTTTTATCTTAGAAATACGTACACCTGCAGCAGGAATAATTTCATATAACGTAACTGTCGGACCAACCGTTGCAGAAATTTTTGAAATAGTAATATCGTAATTCTTAAGCGTATTGATGATCTGGTTTTTGTTTACTTCCAGTTCATTGGTGTCTTGTATAATTTTTTCGCTGCCATGTGTTTCTAATAATTCAAGCGACGGATATTTGTAATCTCTCAGATCTAAAATAGGATCATAAGGAGTATTAATAGAACCTGTTTTAGGAAGATCAACCGGTTTATCAGGAACAGTTTTAATTTCTAATTGTAAAGGATGTAATGGATCTGCGGCGGCTCCTGCATTGTGTTCTATATCTTCCATTGATAAGGTTTCATCATCTTCAGGAAAATCTTCGACAATATGTTTTGGAAAATTCGGCGTAAGTGGAGGTGTTACAACAACGCTGACAGGTTCATCTTTTTCAATAATACCCAACTCATGTGCGTATTGATCATTAATACTTTGTTGAATAAATAATTTTGCACCATCGCCTTTCATTGAATTACCTGGTATTGGATCATCAATAATTTCATTATCTGCAGGTGATTCATCTGCAGAAATTATTTCTCCGTCAGGTTGCAGATTGGTTGTTACCGGTTTATCTTTTTTAACAGGGAATTTAAATGTTGGATTAAAGCGCCAGATGATATAAGCAAACACAGCAACAAATAAAATGCCCAGTGTGCCTGTTTGTCCAACGGTTTGATACATCCAGTCTTTGATCATATCGCCAACGGCACCACCCCACGCAAATGATCTTCCTCCCATGGCAACAGATGCTAAAAGACTCAACAGCAATAAACCAATGATCACATATTTTGCATTGCGTGCAATAGAAAATACTTTCTTGCCAAAAACTAAATTAATACCCAAGACAAAGAAGAAACTGCATATAAGAAAAGAGGCTACACCAAAACCTTTGTAAATAAAAAAGTGCGCAATGAAGGCCCCGAAAGTGCCGAGGAGATTGTCTACTTTATCGGAAGTGCCCCAAAATAATTTATAGCCGTGTAAAAAAACTTTATCCTGATCTTCCTGCCAGGTAAACAGGTAAGATGCAAACGCAACAAACAACATAAAAGCTATCAGCAAACAAATAGTGCCGGTAATTTTGTGGGTGCGTTCATCTTGCAGCAATTGTTTAACCTCTACCTTTTGTTCGGGTTCGTTTTTCAGTGCGGTTTTATCAGCAGCTGCAGATTTAACAGGTTTTGTTTTATTCGCCATCGCTAACAAAGATATATAAAACCACAACTTTACGTACTTGTGGTGTTGGGGATTTGTACTATAAAAATACGGACAATTTTATGGAGGGGAAACTAAACTTTTTTAACAGCACCTGCGAATAGTAATAGCCATCCGATAATAAAGCATAAGCCGCCTAAAGGAGTAATGGCGCCGATCCACAACAAAGATGATAAATGCTGGTATTCAATAAAACAAATTGCGTATAACGAGCCGCTAAATAAAATGACACCTGCAATGAAAAAATTGCCGGCCAACCTGATCTGTTTGTTTGAGAATTCTTTATATAAAATACCAACGGCTAACAATGCAAAAGCATGATACATTTGATAACGAACCGCCGTTTCAAAAACCTGCAATAGATCTGCAGTAAATATTTCTTTTAAAGCGTGTGCTCCAAAAGCGCCAAGTATAATAGATAATGCACCAAGTAAAGCAGCTATTTGTATGAATCCTTTATGCATCGATATTGGATATTTAAGATTGACTATTTAATATTTCTGTTTGAAACGTTTCATCAGTAATATCATTTTCTACCAATGTTATTTTTGCCTGCGTGTAATAAGGTTCCCTGTTTTTTATTGTTTGTTCAATATAAGCAAGTAATTCAATCGGATTCATATCTCTTAATAATGGGCGCTTATCTTGTTGTACAATAACGCGCTTCATTATTACATCGGCCAGTGAGGTAACGTACACTGTTGTACCATGTTCATTCATCCATTGCATATTATCATGAAAGCAAGGTGTCCCGCCACCACATGCAATGATGATATTTTTTTGTTGAGAAAATCCGCGCAATGTTTTTGTTTCGATATCACGGAAATAGGCTTCGCCATGTATGGCAAAAATATCGGAAATTGTTTTTCCTTCTGCTGCTTCAATCGCATCATCCAGATCAACAAAAGGAATTTGATAAGCCTCCGACCAGCGTTTGCCCCAGTGTGTTTTACCACTACCCATAAATCCTACAAGAAAGATCAACATAACGGTAATGCCTACTGGCAGATTGATTAATTATTATCTGGATCGACCGGTGGAGGATTGGCAGTTTTATTTTTAAAATCGCCACGCTTCCATGATTTAATAAATTCGGCCCACGCAAATGGGTTAAAGATATTTTGTGGTGGAATTTGTCCTGAATAAGACAATTTGGTTGCTTCGTTGCTTAAATATCTTGTTACAGCTTCCCTGCCATCCCGAGGCAAATTAGCTGCTATATATTGGCGCTTAGATGCGTTATTATTTTTCCTGGCGATCTCCAGCTCATCATCAGGCACTTTTGTGTTTAAAAAATCCCGTTCAAATTGTTCCCTGCTGGGCCTTTGTTTAATGATGGTTGCAGCAAGATAAACTGTATCTGTAACCATTAATTGTATAATGCTATATTGGTTACCCGGAATATTTTTTGGGACAATAATCGTTTTAGGTTTGAAACCAATACTCGAAAACTGAATAACATCACCTTTTAAAACCACAATGCTAAAAACACCCTGGTCGTTAGAGAGGGTACCGCGGTTCTGTCCTTGTACCATAATACTTACCGCCGGTACTGCCTGCAGGCTATCAGCCGTCATCACAACACCATATAATTGTACAACAGAATCTTTAAAACCTTCAAACTGGGCTTTTGCAGCAACAGGTAACAGGATTATCGCAACTAAGAAATATTTTATAATTTTTTTCATTCAATTGATTGATTAGACACTAAAGTAAAAATGCAATAAAAGTGCCTGTCTTTACTTTTCAGCACAAAAATACCAACATTCCTTAATTAATAAACAAAGTAAGATTATCAATAGCTAATTTTGCATCCGTAAAGGTATTTTAACAAATAATTGAACGATGACGAACGAAGATATTCTAAAAGCGCTGGGTAATGTGCAGGAACCGGACCTTGGTAAAGACCTGGTAACACTAAACATGGTAAAGGATATTGTGATCGATGGAAATAATGTTTCTTTCACGGTTATATTGACTACGCCTGCTTGCCCGTTAAAAGACCTGATCATGAATGCCTGTATCAATGCAGTAAAATTATTGGTAAATAAAGAAGCGAAGGTTACGGTGAACTTTACCAGTAACACAAGTTCAAATAGAAAAGATGCGAAAACAATTTTAGGCGGCGTAAAAAATATTATTGCAGTAGTGAGTGGAAAAGGTGGTGTTGGTAAAAGTACCGTTGCATCAAATCTGGCATTGGCACTATCAGAAGGCGGTGCAAAAGTTGGCTTGATGGATGCAGATATTTACGGTCCGAGCGTACACATTATGTTTGGTGTGCGTGGAGAAAGACCGATGATGCGTGAAGTTGATGGTAAAGGTGTGATTGTTCCGTTAGAACGTTATGGTATCAAATTAATGAGCATTGGTTTATTGATAGATGAGCGTCAAGCTGTAGTTTGGCGCGGACCAATGGTAAGCAGCGCCATCAAACAATTTGTTAGTGAAGTAGATTGGGGCGAATTGGATTATTTAATTATTGATATGCCACCCGGCACCGGAGATATACATTTAACCGTTGTGCAAACAGTTCCGGTAACAGGTGTAATTGTTGTTACAACACCACAAACAGTTGCATTGGCTGATGCTAAAAAAGGCATCGCGATGTTCGGACAAGCACAGTTAAAAGTGCCTATCATCGGACTTGTAGAGAATATGAGTTATTTCACGCCGGCAGAATTACCTAATAATAAATACTATTTATTTGGTAAAGATGGTGGTAAAAATTTGGCAGAAGAATTTGATATTCCCTTCCTCGGACAAATACCAATTGTACAAAGTATCCGTGAAGGCGGTGACCTTGGTATTCCTGTAATGGCTGGCGATGATGCAATAGTAAAAAAAGCATTTACAGATTTTGCAGGCAAAGCAGCAAGAGGAATCGCCATGCGCAATGCCAACCTAGAACCAACAGAGATTCAACAAGTAGCAGTGTAGTTTTTAAGCCGGCATTTGTACTACTATTGAACTTCATTGGCGTCGCACGTTTCATCAATTTGCAAATATTGAGCTTTTTCTTTGTCATTCTGAGCGAAGCGAAGAATCT
>DATHNB010000028.1:0-11737 GCA_035486495.1 Ferruginibacter sp.
CAATACACGTTTGCTTCTCTTACCGCACGCGCAATTAATTGGGTGAATTGAGAGCCAAAATCAAGAATTAATATTTTTTCCATAATGAGCTGCGAAGGTAAGAAATTGGAGGCTGATGTTCAAACTTAGTGAGAATTGAAAATTCCTGTACATTTGACTTATATCCCTAAATCTAAAATAAAATGCAACAGAAATCTAATCCTAATTCAGCAATAGCGGCATATATTGTAATTGCCTCGTCAGCTCTTATTATTTGTGGATGCTTTTTACCTTGGATTCAATGGGATAAAATAATTATTCATCGTGGAATTGATAACGGAGATGGCGCAATAATGCTTGTTGCAGGTGTTATAACAATAATTGTAGGAAGTACTAATTTACAAAAAAAACAAAATCGATATAGATTGATTCCTGCAATTGCTATCATGACTAGCATTTTTTTTTGTTATTATTATATTACTCTAATAATAGAAAAACAAAATAGTTTGATAGGTAAGCTGGCAGAAGGGTTTGATGCTTTCACTAATGGAAACCGAGAACTAAACATATATGATTATATAGGTTCTGGGCTATATATTATTATTTTAGGCTCTTTCGGTCTTTTTATTTCTCTTTTTTTTAAAAACGCTTCACAAAACGAATTTTATGACAATAAAAATTCAGGGTTAGATAATTATCCTAATCAATCTTTTAATTCTAACATTGAAAAAGATAATTTGTTAGATAAACTTTCCCAGCTATACTTGTTAAAAGAAAATGGTGTAATTACGCAAGAAATTTATGAAGTAGAAAGACAAAATATTTTAGCAAAATTTCCACAATCTGATAAGGACGATAACAATCAAGAATTGGTCATTGAGAAAGAGAGTTCTGAAAAGGTATGTGTAATTATAGAACCTGAACATGATCCAATATATCAAGAATTATTTAATAAGAAAACTTGGCTTCAAAAAAATAAAAATATTCTAATAATATTTTTTATAATTATTGGAATAGGGGTTACGATTTATTGTTGTATATCTACTTCTACTAGTTATGAATCAAATCAAAAAAATAATTATATAGTTAATAACATTTCAATGCACGGCATTAGTATTAACGATCCTAAAAGTGATTTAGATAAAATTAATTTAAAGGTTATAGCACATGAGAAAAACATAATAAAATATGAATCTGAAAATGGGAATGATTTTTCTATTACAATACAAAAAGGTAAAATTGTTTATATGGAAAATGACTGGTCCGAAGAAGTAAATGCGGAACATCCATTGTTTTCAGACTTTAAATTTGGACAAACTTCCTTAAAGGAGATGCAGGATAATTTAGGAACAAATGGATTTACGTACACGAACCAGATTAGTCAAACAACAGATGCAGATATGATAAAATTTAATTGTTTCGAATTTGATTCACCTAATAATGAAGTACTTGTATTAATTACAAAAGCTCCTTTGCAGACTAATCAAACAGAAAATCAGAGTGCTGATAATTTTAAACTTGATGCTGTTATTATAGCTAATGAAGCGTATTTAGATAAAATTTGGGGAAGCGAAAAAGTGTTTGACAGTGCATATAAAAAGATTAAACTTTAATGCCATTAATCCCGTGCCGTTGTTGGTCGCCTGACCAATAACATTAGTTTAGATAGAATTCAATAAGAATAGCCGCTCAGGTAAGTTTCAAATATTTTCAATTCCCTTTTTGCCATTGTTGGTACTAACTAAAACTTTCGCTTAGGATAGCACTTAGCGTGGCTGGTAGTTATCTTTCCCGAACGCCGCTGTTGCGCGTCCCCCGCCAACAGCCGAAGTGAATGAATCGATTACTTCATTCTAAAAATGTATTCATCAATAATTTTCATATAATTTCCAATGAGCAAAATGGAGAAGCGCTTCGGCTGTTGGCGGGGGACTCGCAACAGTGGCATACTGAGTAGGTTGATGTTTATTTTTTGTCTGAATCAGGATTTTCTGGGTTTAAGGATTTTGGGGATTAGAAATTATTATTCGCTACAATCTCCCCATCTGATAATCTTTAAATCCAGAAAATCCTGATTCAGACAAAAAACACTCGCAACACAATATCAACCATATTCGTGTCATCATGTCAGCAAAACCCTACTGGCATTGCATTTGATTAAGCAACAAAAAACAAATCATGCAAAAAGGAAATATAAGGGTACAGACAGAGAATATCTTCCCTATTATTAAGAAATTCTTATACAACGAACACGATATTTTTTTACGTGAATTAGTGAGTAATGCGGTGGATGCTACGCAGAAGTTGAAGACATTGTCTTCTTTAGGTGAGGCGAAGGGTGATATTGGCGATATAGCTATTCATGTAAAGATCGATGCTGACAAAAAAACATTAACCATATCAGATAAAGGCATCGGTATGACAGCTGAAGAGGTTGATAAATACCTTAATCAGGTAGCTTTTAGTGGTGCCGAGGAGTTTTTAGATAAATACAAAGGTCAGAATGAAAATAATATCATCGGCCATTTTGGTTTAGGATTTTACTCATCTTTTATGGTGAGTGATAGAGTAGAAGTGATCACTAAATCTTTTAAAGAAGGGTCAAAAGGAGCAAGATGGGAGTGTGATGGAAGTCCGGAATTTACTTTAGAAGAATTTGAAAAAGAAGTACGCGGAACAGATATCGTATTGCATATTAATGATGATAGCAAAGAATTTTTAGAGGCAGATAAAGTAAAAGCGATCCTCGATAAATTTTGTCGCTTTTTACCTGTGCCGATCATGTTTGAAGACAAACAGATCAATAACCCAACACCAGCCTGGACAAAAAAACCGGCTGATCTTACAACAGAAGATTACCAAAATTTTTATAAAGAATTATATCCATTCAACGAAGCGCCTTTATTCTGGATCCATTTGAATGTTGATTATCCGTTTAACCTAACGGGTATTTTATATTTCCCTAAGATCAAACAATCGTACGAAGTACAAAAAGATAAAATTCAATTGTACAGTAACCAGGTTTTTGTTACGGATGAAGTGAAAGATATTGTTCCTGAATTTTTGATGTTGTTGCAAGGCGTGTTGGATAGTCCGGATATTCCGTTGAACGTTAGTCGTAGCTATTTACAGGGCGATCCGAATGTAAAAAAGATCAACTCGCATATCACTAAAAAAGTAGCTGATAAACTAGAAGAAATATTTAACAGCGATAGAAAATCTTTCGAAGAAAAATGGGAGAGTCTTGGTTTGTTTGTTAAATATGGTATGATAACAGACGACAAATTTTTAGAAAGAGCCAACAAATTCAATCTTTTTGAAAGTGTTGAAAAAGGTAAATTCTATACACTGGAAGAATATAAAACTGCAACAGCTGCTTTACAGACTAACAAAGATGGTAAGCATATTTTCTTGTACACAACAAATGCGGTGCAACAAGATGCTTACGTAAAAGCATGTGAAGCGAGGGATTACGTTGTATTGAAGATGGAAACAATGGTTGATTCTGCGTTTATCAATAACATTGAATTAAAATGGAACGATGTTCAGTTTGTAAGAGTAGATAGTGATATAACAGATAACATTATCGATAAAACTGAAACAGCAGATAGCGTTTTAAGCAAAGAAGATGCAACAGCACTAAAAGAAATGTTTGAGCACCAACCATCTGAATTGCATGTTACTGTTGAAGTAAAAGGATTGAGCAAAGATTCAGCTCCTGTTATTGCAACAAGACCGGAACAAATGCGTAGAATGAAAGATATGGCAGCAATGGGCGGTGGCGGAATGGGTAACTTTTATGCAATGATGCCTGATGAAGTTAACTTAACAGTAAACGGAAACCACCCGATCTACAAAGGCATTTTAGCAGAAAATGATAAAGATAAACAAGCAAAGCTGGTGAAAAATTTAGCTGATCTTGCTTTCTTATCACAAGGATTATTAAAAGGTAATGACCTTACTAATTTTATCAACAGAAGTGTTGAGTTGATGGGCAAAAGCGAAGAAGCTGCTTTTGTAATTGAATAATAATTGATGAATATTGAAACGCCGCCGGAAATGTAAAAGTTTCCGGCGGTTATATTTTAAGGATACTCATTTCTAAATAGTCCAATTCACGCGTGTGGTATTTTTCCTGAAAGCCTGTATCAATTAATAAGTCTTTGTATAAAGGGTTGGCGTAAATAACAGTGATATTTCGGGGAGATTTTTTAAGACTCTTTTTAATATTATTTACAACTTCACTCATGATAACCTCATCAAAAGGATTAAAGAAAAAGATACAATTAGCATCAGAAGGAATATCAAATTTGGCCGCATCCATATTATGCAATTCATATTGCAGATGATTGGAAATAGATTTGGTACGTTCTAGATTTTCTTTGGTTTCATTGCATAGATCCGGTGATAATTCAACGCCTGTAACTTTGTTGAATCCTTCCAAAGCGGCTACGCACAATGCTCTTCCTTTGCCACAACCAATATCTACAAAATTATTTTTAGGAGTTTCGGCAATATGCCTGAAAGCCTTGTTTAATAAATAATAACTAACGGGCATGTACATGGTCGCATGGGAAATGTCAATGCCTTTTTGCTTTAGTTTTTTTAATTCATCAAATCCGGTAGTATTTATTTTGTATTTTTTTTCACCACGTATTTCGTAATAGAGTACAAAGAACGCCAGTCGTACATTCCAATTAAAGGCAATGAAGAAGAAGTAATATAAATATCTAAAAAACTTCATGAAGGTTCGTTAGTCACTCAAATTTATATCAATCACTTTTAATTGTAAAGTTTTTTCTCCGTTCCATTCATTAATATCGATCGTGAAAACAATATCTAACGGCTTTTTTTGTTCCAATAAATAAAACTTTTCTGCCATATTAAAGCCAATGCCTGTTATAGAAGTTTGTTCTTGTTTAACTACAAAACGAATATGTGCTTCTTTAACAATTTTAGAATAGCCGATATCCATTACTCTTTTTGCAATAAAAACCGGGCGCATATTTTCCGGTCCAAATGGCTCCATCTGGCAAAGAATATTATAGAAAGGTTCTTTAATATCTTTTAGTTCTATCTCACTATCGATAATAATTTCGGGTATCAATAAATGTGGTGGAATTGTTTGTGATACTACTTCTTCAAATTTATTAGCAAAGGCAGTTACTTGTTCTGGGAGTAAGGTCATGCCTGCAGCGGCAAAGTGTCCGCCATAACCAAGTAAGTGTTCGCGACACGCGTAAATTGCTTCATACAAATTAAATCCTGCAACACTTCTTGCACTGCCTGCTGCAATATCTCCACTTCGTGTAAGCACTACCGTTGGTCTATAATATTTTTCTATTAATCTGCTGGCAACAATTCCTACAACACCTTTGTGCCAGGCTTCTTTATAAACAACCGTAGTTTTTTTATTAAGCAAAGAGGGATCGTTTTCGATCATTTCAATGGCTTCTTTTGTTATGCTGCTGTCAGCTTCTTTTCTATCAGAATTATCGCTGTGTAATAATTCTGCAAATTCCATTGCTTTAATGGGATCGCCTTCAATAAAGAGTTGTACGGCTTTGCAGGCATCATCCATTCTGCCTGCCGCATTTACTCTTGGTGCAATAACAAAAACTACATTGTTAATGCTTAAGGTAGTTTGTATACCGCCCAATTTTATGAGTGCCTTTATTCCCGGGTTTGGGTTTTCATTAATTCTTTTTAAACCGTAATAAGCTAATATTCTGTTCTCGCCAGTCATCGGAACAATGTCTGCAGCAATGGCTGTTGCCACCAGATCCAGATAAATAAAATAATGCTCCTCATCGATATTAAACTGTTGCGCCAGCGCAGTAATTAATTTAAAGCCAACACCACAACCACACAATTCTTTATAAGGATAATTACAATCAGTCTGTTTTGGATTAAGGATAGCTACAGCTGGAGGAAGTTCTGTGCCCGGTAAATGATGATCGCAAACAATGAATTCTATTCCTATTGATTTTGCATAAGCAATTAGCTCAACAGATTTTATACCACAATCAAGAGAAATGATTAAAGTGAATCCTTTTTCTTTTGCATAATCAATTCCAATTTTACTAATACCATATCCTTCTTTATATCGATGGGGGATATAATATTCAAGTAAGACTTTATCATAAATTTTCGCGAGAAACTGGTACATACAAGCTACCGAAGTTGTACCATCAACATCATAATCGCCGAATACCAATATTTTTTCTTTTTGGTTAAAGGCGTTTATAATTCTATCAACGGCCTTTTGCATATCCTTCATTAAAAAAGGGTCGTGTAGCGCATGTATATCAGGACGAAAATAGGTTTTGGCTTTTTCAAAATCGTCAATACCTCTTTTTACTAAAATATTACAAAGCACCGGATTGATGTTAATGGCTTTACTTAAAGTAGCAACTCTTTCTCCATCAAAAGGCAATAAGTTCCATCGTTTTGAAACAGTTGAGGAAACCGAAGAATTATTAATAAGAGAATTCATAATTTAAAAATATAATAGGTACTAGATTAAAAAGAAAATTGCGAAAAAGATGAACCACCAAATCTCCCCTTCAGGGGGGCAGGGGGTTTAATACTTCCTATCAGTAGTATACCTAACCAAATCTTCCAAAGCTTTTCTCACTTCATTATCAGGAAACTCGTACAAAATGGTCAGTGCCTCATCTCTGTATCGATTCATCTTTTCTTCAGCATATTTAATACCACCTGCGGCTACTACAGCATCAATAACTATCTTAATTTTTTTAGGGTCTTTGTTATTATTTTTTATGATGTAGATCAATTCTCTACGCCTGATAGCGCCAACAGTATTCAGGGTATAGATCAGCGGTAGTGTTAATTTTTTCTCTTTGATATCATTGCCCGTAGGTTTTCCAACATCTTCTTTGCCATAATCAAACAGATCATCCTTTATTTGAAACGCGATGCCTACTTTTTCACCAAACAATTTCATTTTACCGGTAATAGCTTCGTCCTTACTTGTTGTCCATGCGCCAACAGCACAGGCAGATGCAAGTAAAGAAGCTGTTTTAGTGCGGATGATCTCGAAATAAATATCTTCTTTTAAATTCAGCTTGCGCGATTTCTCGATCTGTAATAGCTCGCCTTCACTCATTTGTCTTACTGCGTCTGATAAAATATGAAGGTGTTCAAAATCATTATTAGTAGTGGATAATAGTAACCCTTTTGAAAGCAGATAATCGCCTACAAGTACAGCTATTTTATTTTTCCAGGTAGCATTGATAGAAAAAAAACCTCTTCTTTCAAATGATTCATCTACCACATCATCATGCACCAATGTAGCAGTATGCAATAATTCAACCAAGGCAGCTGCCCTGTAGGTGCTTTCATTTATTGGAGCTTGTAATTTGGCACTTAAAAAAACGAACATAGGTCTTAGCTGTTTACCTTTTCGTTTTATTATGTATTGCATTATTCTATCCAATAATGCTGTCTGGCTTTTTACCGCTTCGGCAAACTTGTCCTCAAAAATATTGAGTTCTTCTCCTATTATGTTTTTTACAAAATCCATCTTTAATAAAAGGCAATATAGCATAGTCTGCAGCTATTGCAAATTAAATATTGAAGTGATTTTTGAAACGCGAAAGCATTTCGATTTATCCATGCTATTCTTTATTTGTGGTAGGCATAATGTTTGCTCTTACGGATAATCCAGCAGGATAAGATTATTAAAACCTTAAATAAATACTAAAAAAATTTTGTTTTTGATACTAAAGAGATACTTTTGCTCTCAATCGACCAAATTTCGAAAACTTTACTAATAAACGATTATAAGTTATGACAAGTAAAATTTACAAGCTACTATTAGTAGTTTTTGTACTTACGTTAGCAACAACATCAACCTTTGCTCAGATGAGTAAAAGTTACACTGTGTATGATTCTTCCGTTATTCCTTCAAAAAGAATGCCTCAGCAAAATGAGTTTTGGAACAATACATATAATTTCCCTGCAAAACCACGCAATATGTGGGAAGTAGGTGCTTCATTAAGTACTATTTCTATTCAGGGTGATGTGACTGCTGTTCTTCCTACTTTTGGGTTTGAAGCACATATAAGAAAAGCATTTGGGTATGTGTTCTCTTTAAGATTACAATATGTTAATGGTATGGCAAAAGGATTAGCTTATCAGGCATCAGATGGATATGCTAATAACCCTGCTTGGAATGGCAAGAATAGCGTTCTTTATACAGGACCGGTTTTTTATAATTATAAATCTAATCTACAGGATTTAGGTTTGCAGGCTATTTTCTCTCTAAATAATGTAAGATTTCATAAACAAAAAACAGGTGCTAGTTTTTATATGGGGTTGGGCATAGGTGCTACAGCATATAAGGTCATGGTTAATACACTTAACGCCCAAGGTCAAAGCTATCAAGGATTATATACTGCTGTTTTTGAAAAATATGGTAATGGTTCAGATTTAAATTACAAAAATCGTAAGGCCATACGCAAAGATTTAAAGAACGGGTTAACTTATGGCGGTACTAGTTATGCTGGTATGGATAATACTTATGAAACCAAGGCTGAACAAGATAATGGAGCTACAATTGGTGATCATAGCCTTAGACCTTCGGCTACTATACTTGCAGGTGTTGAATATAGATTAAGCAGAAGGATCAATATTCAATTGGAAGATAGGGAAACGTTTCTTGCCTCAGATTTGTTAGACGGGCAGCAATGGCAGGAATATCCTGGAACACCTACTGCTACAACACCTGGGGGAGTTACAGCTCAAACGCGTGGTTTTGATTCATGGAACGCGCTTTCTCTAGGTCTTAACTTCAACCTTGGTGGTAAATCAGTTGAGCCATTATGGTGGTTGAACCCATTAGATTATGCTTACAGCGAATTGAACAATCCTAAACATATGAGATTGCCTAAACCTGTATTTGATGATGCTGATGGTGATGGTGTTGTTGATCAGTTAGATAGAGAACCAAATACACCGGCAGGTTGTCCTGTTGATACTCATGGTGTTTCTTTGGATACTGATGGTGATGGTGTACCTGATTGTAAAGACAAACAAAAGATCACTCCAACAGAATGTCAACCGGTTGATGCTGATGGTGTTGGTAAATGTCCTGATCCTGCTTGTTGCTCAAACATGAAGAGAGGTGGTGATAGTACAGATGCGAATTGTCCTACTGATTACCCAAGCATTTCTTTGAAAGTTGCATTAGGCAATGATTCTAAAGCAATGTTGGCTAGTGTTGCTCAAAAATTAAAAGCAAGTCCAAACTGTAGCATTACAATAACAGGCTACTCTGGTCCAAATAAAAAAGCACAAGCAACGGCTATTAAGAAATTAGGTATGATAAAGAAATATTTAACTGAAAAGTTAGGTATCAGTGAAGATAGAATTACTGTAGCTGAGCCAGTTATTGGTGAGGGTGATGCAGATACTATCGATATCAAATCAAACTAATTATAATCTAATTTGCTAAATGAAATAGGAGGCTTCCCGGTCAATCGGGAAGCCTTTTTTATTCGCTTTATTTTATCATTTGAGTCTGTTTATCAAAACCTTAACTGCTCATTTTTTGATTAATAAGAATTTACAGTGAAATTTGGCTTAAAATCATTAATTTTGCAGTCCTTTATGAGTTTTTTAAAAGCATCGCTAACAGGCCTTTTTTTTATATTACTTTTATCATCTTGTAATAACTATAACAAGGTGCTAAAAAGCAAGAACAATACTTATAAGCTATCAGTAGCAGATAAGTTATATGCTCAAAAAAAATATCATACGGCTCAGCAATTATACGAGCAGTTATATCCTGTATATAAAGGAACAGATAAATTTGAGGAGATATATTATAGAGATGCTTATTGTTTTTATTATTTAGGAGAATATAAAGATGCAGAGAATTTCTTTAAAGGTTTTTTAGATGTTTTTCCAAACAGCCCCAAAGCAGAAGAGGTAGATTTTATGCATGCGGTTTGTTATTATAAATCATCTCCTAAGGTAGAACTGGATCAAACCAATACGATTAAATCAATAGGGTTAATGCAGAGTTTTATCAATGCGCACCCAGGTTCTGAGAGGATTGATAGCGCTAACAGTATTATTGATATGTGTAGGGCCAAACTGGAAGAAAAGCAATCAAGCGCAGCGGATCTATATTATAGAATAGGACAATACAGAGCAGCAGCCTTATCATATGCGGATCTAATGAATGATTTTCCAGGATCTATTAATGGAGAAGAGTATAAATTAAAAGAAGTAAGATCTTATTATAAATTTGCTCAGCTAAGTATACCTGAAAAGCAGGAAGAACGTTTTGAAAAGGTAATCACGGAGTTTAGAGATTTTGCAGATAGATATCCCGATAGTAAACTGCTTAAAGAAGCAGAAGATTATAGCAACAAAAGTCAAAATAATATTAAAGTAATAGAAAAAAAATAACAGAAAATGAGCAAATTAAGACGTCAACTGAGTGCCAACACAAGTAATGTTGTAGAGCCAAAAAACCTGTTTGATTTAAAAGAAAAAACTGGTAATCTGTATGAATCTATTGCCATCGTTGCAAAACGTGCTAATCAGATCAATATTACTATAAAGGAAGAATTACATAACAAATTGGAAGAATTTGCAAGCCATACGGATAGTCTAGAAGAGATCCATGAAAATAAAGAGCAGATAGAAATATCTAAAGCCTACGAGCGTATGCCTAACCCAGCTTTATTAGCTTCAACTGAGTTTATGGAAGACAAAGTATATTTCCGTAGAAATGATGCGGATTTGTTTAGCTAATGCAAGTAAAGCAACATTTTAGCAATATCTTTAAGTAACAAATCATAATTTTATCCCGTCTTTAAGACGGGATTTTTATTTATTATGCTAGAAGGGAAAAAAATATTAGTAGGAGTAACAGGAAGTATTGCTGCATACAAAACAGCAACGCTTATTCGCTTATTAATAAAAGCAGGTGCTGAAGTTAAAGTGGTGATGACACCCGCTGCTAAAGATTTTGTTTCTTCACTTACTTTATCAACGCTATCTAAAAATCCTGTACTAACAGATCTTTCCAATAATGATTCATGGACAAACCATGTGATGCTTGGCAGATGGGCAGATATAATGGTCATTGCGCCATTAAGCTGTAATTCACTAGCTAAAATAGCAGGGGGCTTATGCGATAACTTATTACAAGCTGTTTATTTATCTGCGACTTGTCCCGTAGTTGTGGCGCCTGCTATGGATGAAGATATGTGGCACCATATATCAACGAAAAATAATTTGGCGAAGCTTATATCTTTTGGAAATTATATTATTCCGGTAGAGAATGGAGAGCTGGCCAGTGGTTTAGTCGGTGAAGGGAGAATGGTAGAACCCGAAACCATTGTGAAATGGATAGATAATTTTTTTTTTAGTGGTCAGGATCTAAAGGGTAAAAAAGCTTTAGTAACAGCCGGACCAACTTATGAAGCCATTGATCCTGTAAGATTTATCGGTAATCATTCTTCCGGCAAAATGGGTATTGAAATTGCAAAGGAATTGTCCAAAAGAGGTGCGCAGGTAACACTTGTCATTGGTCCTACACATGAACCGTTACCTGCTAATATTTCAATTATTAAAGTAGTCTCTGCTGAGCAAATGTATGCTGCCTGCACAGAAATATTCGGGCAAACGGATATTGCTATTATGAACGCAGCGATAGCTGATTATACACCGGTAGAAGTTGCAACAAAAAAGATCAAGAAATCAAGCGATACTTTTTCGG
>DATHNB010000029.1:0-7567 GCA_035486495.1 Ferruginibacter sp.
ATAGGTTTTTCATTTAATTCTCCTGAAGAAACAACCCAATCCAATGCGTTCTTTAAAACACCAGGTACGCCAAAAGCATATTCAGGTGTACATATAACTACTGCATCAACAGCCTTTAACTGTTTTCTAAAATCAGCAACATAAATATTTCCCTCTTCTGTATCAGGATTGAAGTGTGGAAACTTATCAATGTCTTCATATATCTTATACGATACATTTTTAGCGACTATCGTAGCGATCGCGTGAAGAATATTTGTATTAGATGATCTCTCTCTAATACTTCCGGAAATAGCAAGTATGCTTATCTTTTTATCACTCATCGCTGACACTTCTATTTAATCAGGATATATTTTCTCCATTTTTCAATTACATCTTTCATATCATCCGGTAGTTCACTTTCAAAAAATATCGGTTCTTTAGTCGTTGGATGAATAAAGCCTAATTCTTTTGCATGTAAAGCCTGGCGCTTACAAATGGCAAAACAATTATCTACAAACTGTTTGTATTTGGTGAATACAGTTCCTTTTACAATTTTTTCTCCACCATAAAAATCATCATTAAATAATGGATGTCCGATAGATTGCATGTGAACCCTTATCTGGTGAGTTCTTCCTGTCTCTAACCTGCACTCGATCAAGGTTACATAATTAAAACGCTCCAATACTTTGTAATGAGTTACAGCTTCTTTACCATAATCTCCGTCAGGATAAACAGTGAATAATTTTCTAAAACGCTGATGCCTGCCTACATGTCCTCGGATCGTTCCTTCATCTTCTTCAAAATCTCCCCATACTAAAGCAATATATCTTCTGTGTACTGTGTGATCGTAAAATTGTTTGGCAAGATTGGTCATAGCAGCCGGATTTTTTGCTATAACCAACAAGCCTGTTGTATTCTTATCAATACGATGCACCATACCAAAACGAGGTAAAGTGTTTTCTTCAACCGCAGGATTTTGTTGCTGCAAATAATACGCAACACCATTTACTAATGTGCCATTGTAATTGCCACTTCCGGGATGTACAACCATTCCTGCAGGTTTGTTAATGATCAAAATATCATCATCTTCATACCCAATATTTAGTGGAATATTTTCAGGAATAATATCAGTTGTTTCAGGATTCTTGTTATCATAAACAACGATCTTATCATAAGGTCTAACCTTATAATTTGATTTTATTGGCTTGTCATTCACCAATACCATCTCATTGTCAATGCCTTGTTGAATTTTATTTCTTGTGGCACCTTCAATCCGCGTCATTAAAAATTTATCAATACGGATAGATTCCTGTCCTTTGGGAATTTCCATTACAAGTCTTTCATACAACTCTTCGCTGTCCTGTATCTCTTCGTCAATATTTGTTATATCTGTACTCACTGTCGTTTTTTGGTAGATGTTTGGCGTATCCGATACCTATCGGATTTGATTATCTTTGCAAAATTAAACCAATACATTGAATAAGCAGACTGTTATATATAAAGACCTGGGAATAATTGATTACAAAGAGGCATGGGATTACCAGGAGAATCTGTTGCAGGAGAATGTGCAAGTGAAGATCGCTAATAGAATTTTGACAACCAACGACGAACAACAGACCGTTGAATTGCAAGACACAACACATTACTTGCTTTTTTGTGAGCATCCTCCGGTTTATACCATTGGCAAGAGTGGCGATATACATAACATTTTAATTAGTGAAAAAAAAATGCATGAAGGTGGAATGCAGTTTTTTCAAACAAACAGGGGAGGTGATATTACTTTCCATGGATTACAACAAATAGTGGGTTATCCGATCTTAGATCTTGAAAAAATTTATACCGATATAGGTAAATATTTAAGAGCATTAGAAGAAATTATTATCCTTACTTTATCAGATTATGGTATAAAAGGAGAACGCAGTAAAGGTGAAACTGGTGTATGGATCGAACCCGGTATTGTTGGAAAAGAAAGAAAAATATGTGCTATGGGTGTACGTTGCAGCCGGTGGATAACGATGCATGGCTTTGCATTGAATGTAAATAACGACCTAGATTATTTCAACAATATCATTCCTTGTGGGATTCCTGACAAACAAGTTACCTCCATCAAAAAAGAATTAAATAAAGAAGTTGATTTTGATGAAGTGAAAGCAAAGATCAAACACTATTTTGAACAGGTATTTAATGTAGATCTTAAAAATTAATTGATCATTTATCCTTACTTAAGTCTGCTTTTTCTTTAACCATTGGTACTGATTTATTATCTATTGCTATGTATATCTTATATTTTTCAACCAATATATTATTGCTGTATAGACGATATCTGAACCAACCAGAGTGTTTGAAGTTTACTTTTTCTAATATCAGGTAAGGTTCTGTTATCTTATTTATCTCAAACAAAACAGCGCTATCCTTTTCCGTATAAAATTTAATAGAATATTTTTTAGCTGCAAATAATGGCAAATTGATAATTACATCATTATCCTTACCTATGTTGATGAATTTACTTGGTGTAAATGGTAGCCTGGCGATAAGGTCAGTACTATCTCTTCTGATATTGATATGCATCCGTTTTAAATTTCTGCTATCACGATAAATATCTATAACCAGCCGATACCTTATCAACGACAGATTACTTATTGCTGCAATTCTTACATTCTTTACACTAGCGGGATCTATTATAACAATAGTTTTAGGAAGACGCTTTAATTTTACAAGGTCTTCTTGTAGCATTGTTACATCTTCTTTAGTTCTTTTAGCTATAATAACAGGAGCTATATCAGCTATATCATTATCTTTTTTGGGTGGATTTTTAGTTGTTGTACTCTTGAAAGAAGATGGCTTAATAGGTAATTTAGTTTCAACCGGAACATCAGGCTCATCGTTATCTCCATTCCTTGGTCTGCTATATGATCTTGAAAAAACATAGTCACCACCTTCAAATGCTATAAAAACCCGATAATAAGATTTGCCACGGAGGGGTTTTGTATCAACAAATCCATTGTCTTCATCTAAAGGATTTAAGATCGTACCGATAGTGGAGAAGTTTCTAAGACTATCAATAGAACGTTGAATATCGATAACAGTGACAGGCTTGCGATATTCATTGCGCCAGCTAACTATTACTTTGTTGCTAATAGCTTTTATTGAAATTTTTGGTAAAGTATCCTGCGCAAATACTTTGCAGGTATTAGCGAGCAAAAAAAGTATGAATACAAACAGTATCTTCCTCATGCAGTTAGCGTATAACAATTCTTTACGTAACAAAGATACTGGGATGTTAACGCTAAATCAATCAAAAATTAAACTATTAACGGGTAGTGACAAATTGCCTTGCAATCCGCCTGTGTGTATGCAGACGATCTTACTTCCTTTAGAAAATTGATGCTTGTGGATCGAATCAAAAATGGCAAAAAACATTTTGGCGGTATAGACAAAATCTGTTGGTAATTGATACTCGGTATACAAATTATTCATGAAAGATAATAATTTAGATGAATATTTAGCATAGCCTCCAAAATGATAATTATCCAATATTTGTACTGTATTTACAGTTTTTGAATCACCCATAAGGAAAGAGATTCTTTCATTAATATCTTTCAATCCTTTTAAAACAGGAACAGCTATAATTATCTGATCTTTTTTTATCGCCGATAATAATCCTGCAACGGTAGTAGCAGTGCCTAATGCGCAGCAGATATGTGTTGCGGTTTCATCTATGTGATCCATTATCAAAGCGGCTCCTTTGCTTCCAATAGAATGATAGCCACCTTCAGGAATAATAATGGCCTCACCAAATTCTTTCAGTAAGCTTTGTTGAAAACCGGGTTCTTCCTTTTGATCATAAGATTGCCTGGAAATAAATTTTAGCTGCATCCCATACTCAATGCAATTTTGTAATGAATGCGATAATTGAACAGGCTTTTCTCCTCTTATAATGCCAATACTTTTTAACCCTACCAGTTTACAAGCATAAGCCGTTGCAACTAAATGATTGGAATATGCTCCGCCAAAAGTTATAATTTGTTTATGGGCAAATTTCTCCGCATCTTGTAGAAAATAAAAAAGCTTAAATAATTTATTGCCGGAAATGATAGGATGAATTAAATCAAGACGTAGGACAGATAGCTCAATACTTAGTTGGTCTAATAATTGATTTTGTAGTCTATCAACTTTTATATTTGAGTTATCAAAAAGCATTTTTATTATATAATTTGTTTGATTATCCTATTTTCGTGACACAATTTACAATTAATAACCCGCCTGAATAGATGAAGGCAATTTTAGATATAGAATTAACAATAATATGAAACCAACTCTTTTGATCTTAGCTGCAGGCATGGCTAGTCGTTATGGAAGTATGAAACAAACACAATCTTTCGGGCCTTCTGGCGAAACGATTATGGATTATTCAATTTATGATGCCATTCGTGCAGGTTTTGGCAAAGTTGTTTTCATTATCAGAAAGGATTTTGCCGAAGATTTTAAAGCCATTTTTGAACCGAAACTAAAAGGCAAAATAGCCACGGAATATGTTTATCAGGAAAAAGATGCATTCTTACCTAGTGGCGTTAATATTCCTGAAGACAGAACAAAACCATGGGGGACGG
The DNA here is from genome assembly GCA_035486495.1 of Ferruginibacter sp. Lineage (GTDB taxonomy): Bacteria > Bacteroidota > Bacteroidia > Chitinophagales > Chitinophagaceae > Ferruginibacter. The sequence goes on from DATHNB010000029.1 coordinate 4,590, forward strand.
GACATGCTGTTTTATGTGCCAAGGATGTTATACATGAACCATTTGCAGTGATTAACGCAGATGATTTTTATGGGAAGGATTCATTTATAAAAGCTTCCCAGTTTATGCAAAATGAATCTGGCAAAAACAATTACTCATTGATCGGATATCAGTTATCAAAAACTTTAAGTGAGAATGGGACTGTTAGTCGTGGAGTTTGTGAAGTAAGCAAAGATGGCAATTTGGTAAGCATCCACGAAAGAACAAAAATATACAAAGACGAAAACAATAAGATCTTGTATGAAGAGAATGATACGAGACATGAAGTTCCTTTCGATTCAAGTGTATCGATGAATTTCTGGTGCTTTCATCCAACAATATTCTCTATAACGGAAAAATTATTTCATGAGTTTGTAAAAGAAAATTACACGAATATTAAGTCTGAATTTTTTATTCCATTACTGGCAGAAGATTTCATCGAAAATCAAAAAGGAACGATCAAAGTAATTCCTACATCAGCACAATGGTTTGGAGTAACCTACAAAGAAGATGCGCCAACAGTACAAGCAAGTATCAATAAATTAGTAGCTGAAGGAGAATATCCTAAATCACTTTGGACTTAGGTTTTAAATTTCACACAAAGAAAGAAATACGATAGCAAAGCCGCAAAGTAGATCCTTTGCGGCTTTTGTATTAAACTTAGCATCTTTGCGTGAAATCAAAAATGCAAATAATAACGCTTCAATAATTCAATAAATTTATCCGTATAATTACCATCGTTATTTTTAATAGTAAGATCAACTATATGAGATTTTGTTTCTTTTCTTGAAAAAGATAAGCAGGCACGAAAATAATCATGCTTTTCTGTTTGTTTGATCCATAATTTTTCATCAGGATATAATCCTATTTTTTTAGCTTCTGTTTCAAAATAATGTACCCGATGATGTGGAAGTAAAACAAAAAACGTTCCATCATCACTTAAATTACTATCCACAACTTGTAGTAATTGTTGTAATGTAAGTGAGCTGTCATGCTTCGCTTTATTTTTTTCTTCATTAATAGATCGCAAATCATCTTCAAAAAAAGGAGGATTAGAAATAATACAATCGTATTTTTTATCTGCGATAAATTTCAGTGCATCAATATTAAAAGCAGCTAACCTTTCTTTCCACGGAGAGCGATCAAAATTATCTTTCGCTTGTTCGTAAGCATTCCTATCAATTTCGATAGCGTCAATAAATGCTGTTGTATCCTGCGCCAGCAGTAAACTCAATAAACCTGTGCCAGTACCAATATCTAATATATGTACGATGTTGGATGTACGACGTACGATGTTTGAAGCAAATGCGCCAAATACACAAGCATCAGTGCAAACCTTCATCGCACATTTATCCTGGTAGACAGTGAATTGTTTAAATTGAAAATAACTATTAGACAAGAATGATATAATTAAGCTGCAAAAAGTAAATTAAAAATTTTCTAAAATATTGAACTTCAAAAGTCCCCCTTCAGCGGGATTTAGGGGGTTACCACTCCGCCCTAGCCGAAGGATTAATACTCAGCGGTGCAAAATCTTTCGCTAAAAATTTATAATATCCCGCAATAGCTATCATGGCTGCATTATCAGTACAATATTCAAATGCAGGAATAAAAGTATGCCACCCATTTTCTTTGCCCAATGCAATTAGCGAACTTCGTAAACCACTATTGGCACTAACGCCGCCGGCTATGCAAATATCTTTTACACCAGTTTCTTTAATAGCCTTTTTCAATTTATTTAAAAGAATAGAAATGATACGACTTTGGATAGACGCACAAATATCATTCAGGTTATCTTTTATAAATTGTTGTTTAGTAGCCTCATCAACAATAAATTCTTCCTTGTAAGTATTGCTTACGCCGGCATTTTTTAAAAAATATAGAATAGAAGTTTTTAATCCGCTAAAACTAAAATCCAAACTAGGTATTTGTGGCTCGGTAAATTTGAATCTGTTAGGATCTCCCAGTTGTGCATATTTATCAATCAACGGACCGCCGGGATAGGGTAGTCCTAATAATTTTGCACTTTTATCAAATGCTTCGCCTGCCGCATCATCAATGGTTTCGCCGATAACCTTCATCTTTAACGGACTTTCACACAAAACAATCTGTGTATGTCCGCCGCTAACGGTTAAACATAAAAAAGGAAAATTAGGTTTAATATCACTGATCAAATTGGCCAATACATGAGCCTGCATATGATGCACAGCAATCAAAGGTTTGTCCAATGCAAGCGACAAAGATTTAGCGAACTGCGTACCCACCAACAATGCACCGATCAATCCCGGAGCTTGCGTAAAAGCAATAGCATCTACAGAAGATAAATCACAACCTGCAGCAGTTAAAGCCATATCAACAACAGGAACAATATTCTGCATATGAGCCCTACTAGCCAATTCAGGAATTACACCGCCATATTTTTCATGAACAGTTTGTCCAGCGATATAATTAGACAATATCTTCCCTTCTCTGCAAACAGCAGCAGACGTTTCATCACAAGAAGATTCTATGGCGAGGATGGTTGTAATAAATGGTAAATTTTATTGTTTAATTGATAGATTGCTTAATTGTTGAAAAGAAATTCACTGCAAAATTAATTCAACAATTTAACAATAAAGCAATAAAACAATTTAAGATCGAATAGCAACCACAGGATCCATCTTAGCGGCTCTTGATGCCGGAAAAATGCCGGCTAAAATGCCGACAACTAAACAGATAATGATCGTTGCAATTAATAAAGAGAACGAAATATAAACAGGGAAATTTAATGGCCCTGATAATATCAATGTAAGAATATACACCAGCAATAATCCCATTGCGCCACCCAGCAAACAAAGAATAGTAGCTTCCATTAAAAATTCAAATAGAATACTGCTACTTTTTGCGCCGATCGCTTTTTTTAATCCAATTACAGCTGTTCTTTCTTTTACAGTAACAAACATGATATTGGCAATGCCAAA
>DATHNB010000030.1:0-3164 GCA_035486495.1 Ferruginibacter sp.
AAAGCCTTCGGAAAATCTATCTTTAAAGTCTTCGTCAAAATCAACAGCTTTTTTTTCTCCTGTAATGTATTTGCTTAATGAAATAGCATCCTTCATATCATTCACCACAACGGTAGGCGTGTTGATCGCTGCATGAGAAAAAGTTGCTCTCGTTTCTTCATGTGTTGGTTTGCCGTGAACAATTACAGTGTATTCCTTTTTAGCGATCTGTTCGCTACGGTTCCATACTTTTTCTACAAAAGGACAAGTGGTATTATATTTTTCTGTTGGTATGCCGATAGCATTTAACTTCTTTTCAATATCCAAAGTAGTTCCAAAAGCAGGAATGATAACCACATCATCTTTTGTGAGTGATTCAAAAGGAACTAATTGTTTGCCATAAGTATCCTGCAAAAATTGTACTCCTCTTTGTTGTAGATCCGCATTTACCTGCAGGTTATGTATCATTTCACTTAACAAAAAGATGCGTTTGCCCGGGTTTTCTTCAATGGTTCTGAAAGCAATATCAATGGCATTTTCTACGCCATAACAAAATCCAAAATGACGGGCAAGATAAATTTGTACGGGACCAAGATCCAGAAGAGTAGGACTGAAATCCTTCTTCATTTTATCGGCTTGCTTGCGCTTATTTTTAATAGCAACGATCAACGGACTGCGATAAATTATGGGAACATTAAACTGCTTCATTGTAGTAAATAACAGCTGCAAAGGTACAATCTTACAGCGTATTAAAATGTTTTAGCATTATTCATTTACACTGCTTACATTTGAAAATATAACACTTCATAGCCTGCTGAAAATCACTTAAGTTAAATAATAATCTTTAATAAAATAAGTCTTTATACATGGCAACATTTACACCAGCAGGTTGGACACATACTACAAATATTTATGAGGTTAATCTTCGTCAATATACGATTGAAGGAACCTTTAATGCATTTGCAAAAGAGCTACCGAGATTGGCGGATATGGGGGTGGAAACTTTATGGTTCATGCCAATACATCCAATTAGCGTATTAGATAGAAAGGGTACCTTAGGAAGCTATTATGCCGTACAGAATTATACGGCAACCAACAGTGAATTTGGTTCAATAGAAGATTTCAAAACTTTGGTAAGAGAAGCGCATCAATTAGGACTTAAAGTTATTATAGATTGGGTAGCTAATCATTCAGGCAACGATAATGTTTGGATAGCACAACATCCGGGATATTTTGTGAGGGATGCAGGTGGTAATATTATGCATCCTTATGATTGGGAAGATGTAAGTAAAATTAATTATGATAGTGAAGATCTTCGTAAAGCAATGATCGAAGCTATGCAATTCTGGATAACGAATTGTGATATTGATGGTTTTCGTTGTGATATGGCACACCTGGTTCCATTAAGTTTTTGGGAAGAAGCAAGAACTGTATTAGATCAGGTAAAAAGTGAATTGTTTTGGCTGGCAGAAACAGAAGATATTTCATATCATTTTGTATTTGATGCAAGCTATACCTGGGAGTGGATGCATAAAACAGAAGATTATTGCAAGTGCGCGACTGACATGGGGGGACTTTGGTCTGTATTAAATAAATATAAGGATAGCTTTCCCTCTGCAGCCTATAGGGTTTATTACACCAGTAATCATGATGAAAATAGCCATACAGGAACGGAATATGATAAATTTGGCGATGCAGCACACGCACTTGCTGTATTTAGTTGTACATGGAACGGGATACCAATGTTGTACAGTGGACAAGAATTACCTAATCTAAAAAAACTGGCCTTTTTTGATAAAGATGTAATTGAATGGAACGGTAAATATGAATTGCAAAATTTTTATAAAACCTTATTATCTCTTCATAAAAATAACCCTGCATTAAGAACGTCAGATCCTTTTGCCATTACTATCAATCTTCAGACAGACAGAGCCTGGCAGGTGATGGCCTATTTGAGAACATATGGCGATAAAGAAGTTTTGGTTATACTGAATTTAAGTCCTGAATATTTTTGGGCAGAGGTGACGGATATTGATTTATCAGGGAAGTTTACCAATGTATTTAGCGGTACTGAGTATGATTTTTCTTCCAATAAATTCTTTGAGCTCCTTCCGTGGGGCTATCTGGTGTATGAAAAGAAATAGTATTTATAGGGCTGTTAACATACTGTTAGCAACCTCTTATTAAACTATGGCGTTATTTTTGATTCTAACTGATACAGAAGGAAATTATATTATACAATCTAAAAACTAGTTTATGAAAAGCAAATACTTAGCATTGGCATTAGCTATCTTAGTTGGAACAACTACCTTAAGTAGTTGCTATTGGGGAAGATGGCATCATCGCGACCATTATCACCGTCGTTATTAAAAATAACTGAACTCGTTATTAATAAAAAAGCCATCTATAAAAGATGGCTTTTTTATTAATATACGGTGTCTTAAAATATTATTGATCAGCCAAAGAAATAGGATAATCATATACACCATCATATCCGGGATAAAATCCGCTGATTGTAATTGATTTTTCATCACCTGTTAATTTTTTGAATTCATCAACACTTTTTACATCTTTTCCGTCAACTTTAATGATGATGAAACCATCTCTCATTCTTGTCTGATCACTTAATGCTCCTGTATTTATTTTCTTCACAATCACGCCACCTGGTATACCATATTCTTTGGCTTTCTTTGCATCAAGTGTAGCAAGATCAGCACCTAATTTTGAAATAGCAGAATTATCTGTTTTAACAATATCAAAATTGCCCGCATTATTTTTCAATATAACATCTACTGTTTTGTTCGTACCATCTCTGTCATAAGTAATAGAAATTTTATCCGAAGGCTTATAACGAGATATCTGTTCAACTAATTCTGAACTTGAGCCAACCGGAACTCCATTTACCTGGTTAATAAAATCTCCTTTTTTTATTCCTGCAGCTTCAGCAGCCCCACCTTTAGAAACATCTGTAACAAAAACACCATCACCATCTTTTATACCTTCTTTTAATTTCACATCATCAGGTACATCATTCGGCGCATAAGCAACGCCTAAGAAAGCTCTTTGTACTGTACCGTATTTGATCAGGTCATCTACAACTTTTTTCACAATGTTTACAGGAATCGCGTATGAGTAACCTGAATAAAAACCGGTAGGTGAAGCAATAGCAGCGTTAATACCGATCA
>DATHNB010000031.1:0-5970 GCA_035486495.1 Ferruginibacter sp.
GTAAAATCTTGTCCGTAAACAATTGGCCAATCACCATATTGATCACGACTTAAATATCCTTCCAAACTAACAGGATTATCTACATTGTACATATCAATAGCAACATCTGCAGTAGAACGTATCATTGTAGTAAAGTAGGTAGAATACCCCAGTACCATGAAAGCTAAGCTCCATAGACCCAATCTTAAAAATGACCAGTTTTTTTTATTGGCAATGTTTATTCCAATTGTAATAATTGCTGCCAGTAAAATAAAGAAGAAAGCAAAGCCGGTAAAGAAAGGTAAACCAAGACTGTTTACAAAAAGCACATCCATATCACTGGCCCAATTGATGATCCATTGGATAACTGCTTTTTGAACAAAACCTGTAATAGCGCAACCGATAAGGAAAGTCACAATAAGACCCCATGTTGTAGGCTTATAGCGTCTTAGGTAATACATCATTACCATTGCAGGGATCGTCAATAAGTTCAATAAATGCACACCTATTGAAAGTCCCATTAGGTAAAATATAAGAATGATCCATTTATCAGCTTTTGTAAATTTAGCGGTATTACCTGCAGCTTGCTCTTCAGCGGCAGCGGCATCCCATTTAACCATTGTCCAAAAAACGATCGCTGTAAAAAAAGATGATAATCCATACACCTCACCTTCAACAGCACTGTACCAAAATGAATCTGTAAATGTATAAGCTAAGGCGCCAACCGCGCCCGCAGCCATGATCATAAATATCTGATTGCCGGTTAATTCCTGACCTTCTTTTTCAAACATCTTTTTTGCAAAATGCGTAATGGTCCAGAATAAGAATAGGATACTGAAACCACTGGCTAAAGCACTCATACTATTTAATCCTCTAACAGCTTGATGAGGCCCCAACGGCATCATAAATATTCTACCAATTAATACGAAAAGAGGAGCTCCCGGTGGATGGGGAATTTGTATTTTGTAAGCACTCGAAGCAAACTCACCGCAATCCCACAAACTGCCGGTGGCTTCCATTGTCATAAGAAATACTGCACAAGCAATAATACATATTACCCATCCGGTAATATTGTTGATACGTTTGTAATTCAGGTTCATATATAATTGGTTATAAGTCGGCAAATATATAGTAGTTTGTTGTTTACCTGTGTTAGCGAAATGTTTTTTATTGTTTTTTTGATAGAAGATTGATTTCAAGGGTGTTTTTACAATTAACAAGTAGAAAATGAGCACTTATCTTTGATCAAATGAAGAAAGCTTTTCTGCAATTACATATTGCTGTTTTTTTAGCAGGGTTTACTGCTATTTTAGGAAAACTCATCGGGTTGAACGAAGGGATATTGGTGTGGTACAGACTTTTACTAACTGTTCTAACTCTGGGCTTGATATTATATTTTAGAAAAGAACTGGAAAGAGTTGCACCCAAAGACGTATTAAAAATATTCGGAGTAGGGGCAATAGTGGGCATACATTGGGTGCTTTTTTATGGCAGCGTAAAATATGCCAATGTATCTGTAGGGGTTGTCTGCCTTGCTGCTGCCGGTTTTTTTACATCCTTTTTTGAGCCGCTTATTTTAAAAAGAAAGATCAGCATTATAGAAGTGTTATTAGGCGTAATGACAATAGCCGGCATCTATATTATTTTCGATTTTCATCCACAATATAAAATGGGTATTATTTTCGGTATTTTGGCCACGGTATGCAGTTCCTTATTCCCTATTTTTAATAAAAAGCTGGTTGAAAATTTTTCTCCGAGGATATTAACCTTATATGAGTTGAGTGGGGGATTGATAGTGCTTAGTATTTTAATGCCTTTTTATCTGGCACATTTTCCCGCCGCGTATTATCTCCCAACGCCTGCGGATTGGGTATGGCTGTTGGTATTAGCGTGGCTCTGTACCATATTAGCCTTTGATTTACAACTAAATGCACTGAAAAAAATATCAGCTTTCACTGCAAGCCTTACCTATAATTTGGAGCCTATCTATGGGATACTGTTTGGTTTTCTGTTATTTCATGAAAACAAGCTGTTTAACTGGCATTTTTATCTGGGAGTAGGATTGATACTTTTGTCCATTATTTTTCAAATGGCCAGGGTATTTAGAGCAAATAGGCCAAAACTGGGGTAGTTTTTAAAATTATTCATTATTAATTATCAATTATCAATTAATAATCCTTACCTTCGCCGTCCTAAAATTTTAGTACAAATGGCTAGAGTATGTCAGGTTACAGGTAAGAAGCCAATTACTGGTAACAAAGTATCGCATTCAAATATTAAGACAAAACGTCGTTTTTTGCCTAACCTGCAAACAAAGCGTTATTTCTTGGCTGAAGAAGACAAATGGGTAACCTTAAAAGTTTCTTCAGAGGCAATTCGCACCATCAATAAAAATGGTTTGTATTCAGTTGTTAAGCAATTGCGTGCAGAAGGCGTAAAATTATAAAAGCACTTATCTCGTTGCAAGGCGGGAAGTAATTAATAAAAACAAGCAACAATGGCAAAGAAAGGCAACAGGGTTCAGGTTATTTTAGAATGTACAGAGCATAAAGCTAGCGGTAAAGCTGGTACAAGCCGTTACATTACTAAAAAGAACAAAAAGAACTCACCTGAACGTTTGGAGTTGAAAAAATTCAACCCGATCCTGAAAAAAGTAACTGTTCACAAAGAAATTAAATAAATTAATCGATTTGAGGATCTGTTGATAATGTAATGTTACTACAGTAAATCAAATTATAAATTAAGTAGTCATGGCAAAAGCAGCTTCAAAAAACTCGAAAATTAAGGATTCCAAGGCCGCAGCAGATGCGAAGAATTGGACAAAAGTGATACGTGCAGTACGTAGCCCTAAAACAGGTGCATATACTTTTAAAGAAGCGATCGTTCACAAAGAAAAAGTAAAAGAATATTTAGCTAATTAATTTTTAGCTGAAGAAAATAATATTGAAGCTGTTCTGATTTACTTCGGAACGGCTTTCTTAATTTTAAACTAGTTCATTATTTACACCAATGGGAATACTCGATAAACTCTTCGGCAAAAAAGAACAGCAGGAAAGTCTTGAACAAGGCTTGCAAAAAACACGTGAAGGCTTTTTAGGAAAAATAACTAAGGCTATTGCCGGCAAAAGTACTGTTGATGAAGAAGTGCTGGATAATATTGAAGATGCATTAGTGAGTGCGGATGTTGGTATTCAGACTACTGTTCAGATAATCGAAAGCATTGAAAAGAGGGTAGCGAAAGATAAATACCTGAACACGGCGGAATTAAATTCGATCCTTAAAGAAGAAATACAAAATGTTTTAATTACAGCTCCGCAGGATAGCAGTTATGAAAATTATGAATTACCTAAAGGACACAAGCCACATGTAATATTGGTAGTTGGTGTAAACGGCGTAGGTAAAACAACAACCATCGGGAAACTGGCGCATAATTTTTCTAAAGCAGGTAAAAGCGTTTTGTTGGGTGCAGGCGATACATTTCGCGCAGCAGCTGTCGATCAACTAACGATCTGGAGTGAACGCACTAATGTGCCAATAGTAAAAAAAGAAATGGGTAGTGATCCTGCATCTGTAGCTTTTGATACAGTAACAAGTGGCGTAGCAAAAGATGTAGATGTAATATTAATTGATACTGCAGGAAGATTACATAACAAAGCTTATTTAATGGATGAGCTGACTAAAATAAAAAGGGTTATTCAAAAAGTGATACCAGATGCGCCGCATGAAGTAATGTTGGTATTAGATGGAAGCACCGGACAAAATGCATTAGAACAGGCAAAGCATTTTACCGCTGCAACAGATGTAACAGCATTAACCATTACAAAATTGGATGGTACGGCAAAAGGTGGTGTGGTATTAGCAATAGCAAATCAATTCAAAATACCGGTAAAATTTATTGGTGTTGGAGAAAAGGCAGAAGATCTGTTAGTGTTTAATAAAAAGGATTTTGTGGAAGGGTTATTTAATAATGTTTAGTTGCTAATGGTAAATGGTTTAATAAAAAGATTTCAAAAGATCTTGGTTAATAACAATTAATAATTTAACCATTAACAATTAAGAAGCCCCTAGGAATAGGGGCTTCTCTTTACCAAAACTAACTATTATGAGAAAAATTGTATTTGCTTACAATTGTTATGTAAAATTCGTAATTGTTAGCGAAGGTTGCTGTTAAAGAAAAACGAAAGGTGGGTTAAAGCCACGTTAAAAAAGAGCATCAAATTATTATTATTAAAATATTATTATGGTAAAGGTTGGAGAATATAATACGCTGAAAGTGTTACGTGCTGTGGATTTTGGACTTTATTTGGACGATGGACAGGAGGGTATTTTACTACCTAAACGTTTCGTACCCGCAGGAGCAAAAATAGGCGATGAGCTAAAAGTGTTTTTATACCATGATGGAGAAGATAGATTGATAGCTACAACGCAAGAGCCCAAAGGTGTGTTGGGAGATATCGTTAGATTAAAAGCAATAACAGTTACATCGCATGGTGCCTTTTTAGACAATGGATTGATGAAAGATATTTTTGTACCCAAATCAAAACAATTAGTAGGGATGCGTCCTAACGGAGAGTACTTAGTAAAAATATATTTAGATGAACAGACGGGCCGTATGGCAGCAACAGAAAAACTTGGTTCATTCTTTAATAATGATGACTTAACTGTAAAAGAATTAGAAGTAGTTGATCTGATCGTTTATCGTAAAAGCGATATTGGCTATGTGTGTATCATCAATAACAAACACACAGGCGTTTTACATTTTAATGAAATTTACCGCAACATACAAGTAGGCGATAAATTTAAAGGCTTCATAAAAAAAATATATCCTACGGAAAATAAAATTGATGTATCTGCCGGAACACCCGGTTACCAAAGGGTTGAAGGTGAGTCTGAGAAAATACTGCGCTTATTAAAAGAGAACAACGGATACCTACCATATAATGATAAAAGTGTACCAGAAGATATTTACAGCTTTTTTGAAATGAGTAAAAAATCTTTTAAAATGGCGGTAGGTAATTTGTATCGTGAGAAAAAAATAATGTTGGAACAAACAGGTATTAAGATCGTGGAGTAAAATAAAATTCCAAAAAGCAATAAAACAAATTCCAAAAAATGAACTCTTAATTCGGGTTTTGTTTTTTGGAATTTGTTCTTTGGGATTTAGGACGACAAAAAATCTCTAAACCAATATCCTGAATTTTTGATCGTCCTCAGTTGTGTTTCAAAATCTACATGTATCAAACCAAAGCGGGCGTTAAAACCTTCGGTCCATTCAAAATTATCCATGAGCGTCCAGGCAAAATATCCTTTGATATTAACGCCATCATTCTTTGCTTTCAGAACGGATTGTAAATGGGTTCTGAAATAATCGATGCGCTCAACATCGTTTACAATACCATTCTTTAATTCATCTTTAAAGTAGGAGCCATTCTCTGTGATGATTATTTCTTTCACACCTTCATATTGCCATATCTTTTGAATGATATTATAAAAGCTATCGGCCCTGATTTCCCAACCCATTCCTGTATATGGAACTTTTCTTGTAACAGGCTTTACTTCAGAAGCATTTACTATCGGCACTAAATTATTATGCCGTATAGTTACCGGAAAATAATATTGCAGCCCAATAAAATCAAAATCAAACTGTAAGCGCTTGGTATATTTCCAGGCTTTGGTTTCCATGTGGAGCTTTTCTAAAAAATTAAAAGAATCTTCCGTCGGGTATCCCTTACCGAGAGTTGGTTCGATAAATAAACGGTTCATCAATATATCCACGCGGTTGGCAGCTTCAATATCTTTTTGTTTATCAGAATAAGGAATTATTTCCGAACAAGAAAAAGTTGTGCCGATGTATGCATGCGGAACTTTTTTGCGGATGATCTGCGCACCTTCTGCCTGTGCCAATGCTACATGATGTATGGCAGGTATAAAATTACTTAACCCGGTTTTGCCGGGAGCATGGCTGCCCAGCATATATCCTAAAGAGGTAAA
>DATHNB010000032.1:0-6088 GCA_035486495.1 Ferruginibacter sp.
TGCACGCCTATATCGCCAAGACAAGCAGCGCCTAATATTGCATCACATATTGCATGTAATAATACATCTGCATCACTATGACCTAAAGCTCCTTTGTGATGAGGGATTTTAACTCCACCTAGCCAAAACTCACGATCCTCAACTAATTGATGAAAATCAATACCAAATCCGATTCGTAAATTCATTTTAGCCTTATTGCTTTGAAGATTGTTGAATGTTTAGGTGGGCAATATATAAAAAAAGCGTCACACTTATATTGCGACGCTTTTTTTATATAGATTTTTATATTATTGTAATGACGGAGATTTAGAATCATCGCTACCATTGCCAAAATCAACCGCCAAACTGAAGCGCACAGTATTTGATAATGGAAGTCTGGTAATACCGCTTCCAGACGGAGCTAGATAAGAAAAGTTAAGTCCGAAAGTATTGTATTTTAAACCCGCACCAACAGTAAAGTATTTTCTATTCCCGTTATCTGGGTTTTCATAAAAATATCCTACTCTAAACGCAAATTGATCCTGGTACCAAAACTCAAGTCCTGTAGATATATCAATCAATTTTAATTGATCAGGACCACTAAATGAATTGAACCAGCTACTTGTAACGCCTTCTGTATGGTATTTATTAAGTGCTGCACTATCACTAGCTGTAAGTGTACCATTGCCACTAATAACAGGAGGAGAAGGCACCAATAATTTATTCATATCAACAGCAAGCGTGATCTTGCTGTTTTCATCAAAAACATGTGTATAAGCACCGCCTATACCTAAGTTAGCCGGTATATAATCTTTTTGTGAGGCATCGTTTGTGTATTTAATTGGTGAACCGAGATTGCTAATAGCTACACCCCAGTTAAACCCTTCACCACTTTCCTTAAGACCATGATGATAGAAAGATATATCTCCTGCAACAGATGAAGCAGCTTTATAAACTTGTCCACCATAAGTTCCATTGGCAAGATCTGAATTAATATATCTTATTGCTACACTTAATCCTGATTTTGGAGATAGTTTTCTTGAATAACCGACATCAAGCCCATACTCTTTAGGATTAAATGAACTAAGAGAGTGTCCCTGATCATCAGTAAACTGAATATTACCTAGACTAAAGTACCTGAAACCAACAGATAATGTTTGATTTTCATCCAGCTGGTAATAGCCTGCTAATGAAGCAAGGAACACATCGTTTATTCCAAGGTCTTTAAACCATGGCGTGTACGAAAGCGAAAGGCCGCCTTGCGCTTTCGCAAATGGAAGCTTGGCCCTATTCCAAAAAACAGCATTAGGGTCAGCAGATGTGGCAATGGCAGCATCGCCCATTCCTCCACTACGAGCATCCGGAGAAATACGTAAAAATGGAACTGCAGTAGTAGTTACATTAATTTGATTGTTAGTTGTTTGAGCATTTGCTACACTAGCTGTACATGCTGCTACTAACAATAAGCCTGTTAGTTTTTTAAAAGCTATTTTTTTCATGCCTTTCCGGTCTTTTTTAGGTAGAGATCGACTCAATACACGTATAGTTTTGGTTTTCTAATTTAAATTACGCAAGCAATTAAAGGCAATATAAAGAAGTGAGCAAAGTTATTAATTAATAGTTAAAAAAATGAAAAAATAAATAAATATGGATCACTTTCTAAATTTCACAATATCGTAATGATATTATTCATTTTCATACCGAGAAATTTTATATTGTAGATACACTGAAACCCTTTTTTGCTGTTTAAGGTGGGTTTTAACAAAAAATAAAAATAATTCACGCTAAAATTGCTGTATATTGTAGAAAGTATTTATATTCGCAGCCACATTCTGTCTTTAAAACAATAATAAGGTTATTTTTATTTTAGTTAACTAACTTGCAAAAACGATATGCTCATGCAAAATGTATTCTCCGGTAAAAGCTTACTTATCCTGGTAGTTGCATCTATTACTTTCAGTGCTTGTACAAGCAATAAATCTGGCACATCCGGGGTAACTGGTTGGAAGTATGATGATAAACAAATGGGTAATTTCCATGTAACTAAAATGAAATATCCAAAGGCTGGTCCTGGGTTGGTGTTTGTAGAAGGTGGAACTTTTCTAATGGGAGCTAAGGATGAAGATGTAATGAGTGATTGGAATAACGTTCCTAAGCGTGTAACTGTTCCTTCATTCTTTATTGATGAAACAGAAGTTGCAAACGTTCATTATCGTGAATATACATATTGGTTAGAAAATACATTTAGCGGAGATTCTGCTATTATGACAAAAGCTTTACCAGATACACTTTGCTGGCGCGAGGAATTGGCTTACAATGAACCTTACGTAGAATATTACTTTCGCTTTCCTGCTTATAACTTTTACCCTGTAGTTGGTGTTAGTTGGTTGCAGGCTCGCGATTTTTGTCTTTGGAGAACAGATAGAGTAAATGAGTTGGCTTTAGAAAAAGCAGGATACCTTAAAAAAGACTTTACTAAAAAGGAAATGAAAGGAGGAGGTGCTGATAATTCATTTGCATTAGATACATATTTAGCTGCTCCTGATCAAATACAAGGTAAAACTGCTCCTAAAAAATCTGATATAAAAGATGTTAGTGGTAAAGTCAGAAAAACAGTAAGAATGGAAGATGGTATCTTAAACATGGGTTACCGCCTGCCTACAGAAGCTGAATGGGAATATGCAGCCTACGGTCTAGTTGCACAAAACCCTAGCCCTCGTAAATCTGAAAATGGACAACGTGGTGAGGAATTGGAATCTAATCAACAAATATATTCTTGGAGCGCAAATCCTAATGGATTACGTGATAACAGGAGAGGTAACTGGCAAGGTGCATTTTTGGCAAATTTCAAACGTGGTAGCGGAGATAATATGGGTGTTGCGGGTGGTTTAAATGACCGCTCTCCTATAGCTGCTGACGTTAAATCTTTCTTCCCTAATGCATTTGGCCTCTATAATATGTGTGGTAATGTTAGCGAATGGGTTGCTGATGTTTACAGACCATTAACACCTTCTGATGCATCTGATTTTAATTACTTCCGTGGTAATAAATTTACTAAACTGTATAAAAATGGTGCTGGTGAATATGAAAGAGACAGCAGTTCTGGACATTTAAAAAGAGTGGATATTAGCGATGCAGATACTAAAGATCGCCGTAACTATCAGCATAATAATGGGCTTGGTTATATGGATGGTGATTCTACAAGTAATTCATCTTATCAATCAGGCGTTACTACTTTAATTAGTGATAGATCAAGAGTATTTAAAGGGGGAAGTTGGAATGATAGACCTTATTGGTTATCACCTGGAGCTCGTCGTTTTATGGATGAAGATCAATCTTCAAGTTCTATTGGCTTCCGTTGCGCACAAACTTTCTTAGGACCTCAGGAAGGACCTGGATTTAAAGAAGGGAATCTATTTCCTATACGTAAACAAAATAAAAAGAAATCATAGGATATTATGAATAATATTAAAGCCCTTCAATTTTGAAGGGCTTTTTTTATAAACGACATTTTGTAATTTTTATACTTAACGAGAAGGTGAAGTGACGAAGAGTTAAATGTTATTGTAACTTTTCTTTTAAAATATTTTCTGCAAACTTCAATTGTTGATCCATAGTTAGATTTGTATTATCTAATACAATTGCATCATCAGCCTTGCGCAACGGGCTGATTTCCCTGTTAGAATCTATGTAGTCACGCATCTCAAGATTATTCTTTACTTCTTCAATAGTTATATTAGGGTTCTTTTGATAAAGTTCTCTAAATCTTCTTTCAACTCTTACTGCGCTATCTGCAGTCATAAAAATTTTAAGTTGGGCATTAGGAAAAACGGTTGTGCCAATATCGCGGCCATCCATAACAATTCCTTTCTTTTTACCCATTAACCGTTGTTGAGCTACTGCAAAATCCCTCACCTCTTTTATAGCAGCCACCTCACTTACCTTGTCAGCGATGATCATATCCCTGATCAGGTACTCAACATTTTCTTCATTTAAATAGATCTCAGATTGATGCGATGTTTCATTGGTATGAAATTCAATAGTAATATCAGCTAAAGCTTGTGTTACCTGTTTATGATCTGTATAATCAACATGATTACGAAGGAAAAATAAGGTGATAGCCCGATACATAGCGCCACTGTCAATATATGCATAGCCTAATTTTTTGGCTAGTTGTTTGGCTAATGTGCTTTTTCCGCATGAGGAGTATCCATCAATTGTTATGATGCTATTTTTCATTACTACAAAAATCAATTAAATATTTCATCCTTCAAAAAGAAAAAGCCCCCGAAGAAATTCGGAGGCTTTTAATAGATTCAAGTAATATTATGCTTCAGCAGACTTAGTGCCTTTCTTTTTTTCGACATCTTTTAAAGTGAATTTTATTTTTTCATTCTCTTTATCAAGATCAGCGATCAAAGTGTCACCAGCTTTTACTTGTACATTAAGTATCTCTTCGGCTAAAGGATCTTCAAGGTATTTTTGAATAGCTCTGTGCAATGGTCTTGCACCGAATTGAGAATCATATCCTTTATCCGCAATAAAATTCTTAGCATCTTCTGTCAATTCCATTGAGAATCCTAAGTTCACTAAACGTTTCATCACACCTCTCATTAAGATATCTATTATTTCAAAGATATTTTGTCTGTCTAATGAATTGAAGATAATCACATCGTCTATCCTATTTAAAAACTCAGGACTGAATGTGCGTTTCAATGCTTTTTCAATTACTGCTTTATTGTTTTCATCAGCATTTAAAGCTCTTGCTGCTGTGGCGAAACCAACGCCATCACCAAAATCTTTCAACTGACGGGCACCAATATTTGATGTCATAATAATAAGCGTATTCTTAAAATCGATCTTTCTGCCTAATCCATCTGTTAACTGGCCGTCATCTAATACTTGTAATAAGATATTATAAATATCCGGATGAGCTTTTTCAATTTCATCTAGTAAGATAACGCTGTATGGTTTGCGTCTAACCCTTTCGGTTAGTTGTCCGCCTTCTTCATATCCAACATATCCCGGAGGTGCACCAATCAAACGACTTACAGTGAATTTTTCCATGTATTCGCTCATGTCAATTCTAATTAAAGAATCTTCATTGTCGAACATATATCTTGCTAATGATCTCGCTAATTCTGTTTTACCGACACCCGTAGGACCAAGAAATATAAATGTACCTATTGGTTTCTTAGGATCTTTTAATCCTACACGATTACGTTGAATAGCTTTCACTACTTTTTGTATCGCTTCTGTCTGACCAACTACTGCATCTTTCAGATCATCTGCCATGCGGCGTAATTTCTCTGTTTCTTCCTGAACCATACGTTTAACAGGGATGCCTGTCATCATGCTAATAACCTCAGCAATATCTTCTTCTTCAATAGGGAAACGTTTGTTCTTACTTTCTTCTTCCCAATCATGTTTAGCTTTTTCAAGTTCTTCCTGTAAACGTTTTTCAGAATCTCTTAATGAAGCAGCTTCTTCAAAGCGTTGGCTTTTTACAACCTTGTTTTTTTCAAGCTTAATTTCATCTATCTTTTTTTCTAACTCAATTACCTCGTTAGGAACGTTGATATTTTTGATATGCTTTCTTGCACCAACTTCATCCATTACATCTATGGCTTTGTCAGGCAATAGCTTATCTGTCATGTAACGTTCGCTTAATTTTACACAAGCATCAATTGCTTGTTCGCTGTATGTTACATTATGGTAATCTTCGTATTTGCTTTTAATATTTGTAAGAATCTGTATTGTTTCTTCTACTGAAGGTTGATCTACAATTACTTTTTGAAAACGACGATCTAAAGCGCCATCTTTTTCAATATGCATTCTGTATTCATCTAAAGTAGATGCACCGATACATTGCAATTCTCCTCTTGCCAAAGCAGGTTTGAAAATATTGGAAGCATCCAAAGAACCACTGGCGCCACCGGCACCAACGATAGTATGAATTTCATCAATGAATAAAATAACATCTCTGTTCTTTTCCAATTCATTCATGATAGCTTTCATTCTTTCTTCAAACTGCCCACGGTATTTGGTACCAGCAACCAATGCTGCAAGATCAAGTGATACCACTCTTTTATCAAACAATACCCGGCTC
>DATHNB010000033.1:0-6301 GCA_035486495.1 Ferruginibacter sp.
TTTTTTGTAAAATGAGTTATTTCGGTAGCTATTCCATAATAAGGGGCTTGTCTTTCATGCTTTTGTTCTTGTATACTAGTGTCCCTACCCATACCGACTTCATCTGTCCAACCACCAATTAAGGAGGCAGAAAACCCTTCCGGAACGTCCTCTGTTAAACCAAACCCGTAGATATAATTTGTTTTATATAAGGTCTGTCTAAAAACACTAAGCTCTCCCAATACAGCTTTTGTAGAAACGTATTCATAATGATTTGAATAAACAGAATCAGGAAGTGTCAAAAACTGTTTATCAATACCCCGTAATGCAATGAACTTATGATAACGGGCCTCGGCATTTTTATACAGAAAATTTCTGCTGCCAATATTGTATCCATACCATGCATCTATATCATAATAATCATATCTATATAATGTTTGAAACGGAGTTCTCTTGGTATTAACATTTACGGGAGTGTCATTTGCAACATATAGACTTGTAAGGTTATTTCTATAGCTTAGATCCAATGCACCTGTCCAGTGCATATACTCACTCACTAAAGGCTTTTCAAAGTTGCTATAGATATATGTTTCCTGATCTCCGCTCCCACTAAAAGAACCACTAAAGTTCTGGTAATACATATCCCAATTAATAAAAGAGCCCTTTATATTACGCCTGATTATTTCTCCCAAATATGCGAATTGATCTTTGCGGGTTTCATCATAAGAAACACCTCCTTCTACTCTCGATCCTGTTCCCGCAAAGTTTTCATCCCTTGCAATAACTTTCCCTTTTTCAATTCCCTGCAAACCACCTCTGGATAGATCAATAGTACTAACGGCAATAGAAAACACATCTTTTGTAATTACAATAACGTCAACTGCACCTTTGTAATCGGGATCTGTTATTATCAAAATACGGGCATCACTGAGGTATGGCTGAGATCGCAAGAGCCTTTCATTATCTGCCATCAAATAAGGAAACACTTTTTGGCCTTCCTTAAATAATAGATCATTTTGAATTACTTTGGCTTTGGTGTTTTTATGAAATGCTTCGGCAATACGTGCACCAAGATCTTTATGTAAAAGTGTAGTGTCATTAATATTTCTATCAAAACCAATACTTAGGAACTCAATTGACTTAATAGTTTTACCTGCAAATTTTAAATAAGGATTCACCGTTTTTACAACAGTTACAACCGGTGGATCAGTAGCAATACTATTTCCCAGCCATCCCAACAATCCTTTTTTCTTTGCAAGAAAAAAAGTGTCTTTTTGGGGTAACAAAGGATTCATTATGCTATCCTTTCGCTGTTTGTGATTTTTTATAGTCGTGTCTATTGACACATGTGACGTGAGATGTGTTGCCGTATCATTTTCTTTCGCAATCTTTTGTTGTGATATAGAATCTTTTTTTTCTACACCCTGTTGCGCCTTCGCCATTGAACCAATGAAGCAAAGCACACAACTTGCAAGTATGATAAGAGACAATTTTCGTATCAGCATAGACCTGTATTATTATAAAGGTATTGATTTGATAAAGAATAAACAATGCATCGTTAATTCTATTCACTCTCAATCCCCATAGCAGCGTGTTTCATCTTTTCTGATGTTTCATGACCAACATACTTTTCTATCCTGCCTTCTACAAGATATATAATTGGCGTTAGTAGTATTGCGCTTACAGCCTTAAATGTATAATTCATAACACCTACAGCCAAAATTAATTGCCAGCTAAAGATGCCCCAAAATGCGATAAATAAAACAATATAACTATCTACAATTTGGGATACCAATGTTGAACCGGTAGCCCTTAGCCATAAGTGTTTGTGGCCCGTTATCTTTTTTATTTTATGAAATACAGTAACATCTACCGTCTGACTAACCAAGAACGCCACCAAACTACCAACAATGATACGCATGTTTTGTCCGAAGATAGCATTGTATGAATCCTGGATATTTGGTACGCCTTGTTTGCTACTGCTTTGCAACCACATATCTGCCGGCGGTATTTTTATAGAAAGAAAATACATCATGAAGGCATAAGAAATAAGTGCTACAGCCGTGAAAGACATTCTCCGTACTGCTTTTGGGCCGTAATACTCATTTACAATATCCGTCATCACAAATTCTAGCGGCCATAGCAATACACCACAGGTTAAAACAAAAGACATTCCGCTTTGGCCAAATAAAGTAAAGTTCACAGGATGCGTACCAAATAATTTTTCTAATGAAAAAAGCTTGGTGCCGATACTTTCAGCGATCAATGCATTAGCCACAAAAAAAGCAGTGAAGCCTATGAATAATTTTGTTGGCCTGTCTTTTATAATATTGTTGATCATTTATTTAGTTGATGATTATTTTAGAAAAATAACACACTTCTATTAGTAATAATAGAAAATTAAACCAGATCATCCATTTAGGAACTTCTAATTTTCGTTTTGACAGAAACAAGATAAGAAGAATAGAATTAAAAATAACATTGACAACTATTGCGCCGTACCCTAAAATAACAAAAGTACTTTCAACAGGGTCTAATTTTATTTGTCCCGTAAAAGCTATATTTTTTTTATGTAGATTTTCAATAACACGCAGTACCACAGCTATTATAAAGCATACGTTACAGATAACAGTTAGTTTGGAAAAGAAACGCATATTTATTGAAGATTGAATATGTAAGATCTACTATTAAATAATTATCCATTTTTACCTGTGAGCATTGGAACAAAGGAGAAATTTTCAAACGCTTCTTCAGTGATGCTGCCATCTGCATTTTTGGTGATGCGTAACATTCTTTGTTGATCACCTTCATCTACAGGAATTACCATTTTGCCGCCTGGCTTTAATTGCTCCAATAATTTTGGTGGGATAAATGGTGCCGCTGCGGTGATGATCACTTTATCAAATGGAGCATACGTTGGTAAGCCTTCGTAACCATCTCCAAAAAAGAATTTAAGGTTGGGGTATTTTGTTTTGAAAATGAATTTTTTTGTGTTTTCGAAAAGATTTTTTTGTCTTTCGATGGTGAATACTTTTGCACCCATTTCGGCTAATACGCTTGCCTGGTATATACTACCTGTTCCTATTTCTAATATTTTATCGAAAGGTTTGATTTGTAGTAGCTGTGTTTGATACGCTACTGTATATGGATGAGATATTGTTTGTCCATCGCTGATTGGAAATGCCCGGTTTTCATAAGCTATTTCATCAAAGGCGCTGTCTAAAAAAAAATGGCGCGGGATATTATTGATTGCAGCTAAAACATTTACATCTGTAATGCCTTTTTCTTTTAGCAGCTCTGTTAACTTTTTTCTTAAGCCTTTGTGTCGGTATGTATCTTCAAATTTGTTCATAAACCTCTAGTCAGTAGAATTATTTTGTTGCAAGATAAATAAAACCACTGAGACACAGAGTTCACTAAGAAACACTGAGTTGCGAATGTTTGTCTGAATTGGGATTCGTCGGATTAGCGGATTTTGGGATTTGCGAATACAGAATCCAGATAATCCCAAAATCTCACGAATCCCAATTCAGACAAAAAAATTGGCCATGATTATAAAATCATGGCCAATAACATCTATCAAAAATCAAAATCAAAAATTAAAACCAGCTTCCTATAAACTTTTCATCATTATTTTTTAGTCTTGCTCTTCTGCGTCTAACTTTTACACCATGACGAAATGCTGTGTATATCATTAATGGAATGAAAAGGAATATCAATGGAGGAATTCCCATCATACTGATCCATTTACCGCCATACATTTTACGCATTGGGCGTTTTAATCTTTCTGCAATTAAATACATTGATGGTACGATGATCAACGTCATAAAGAATGCGAACGCTAAACCGAAAATGATCGTCCAGCTTAATGGTTTCCAGAATGCCACGTTATCTCCACCAAAGAAAATATGCGGATTTAAGTGCGTAAATAAAGAGATGAAATCAATATTAAAACCAACCGCAATTGGTATGAAACCCAGTATGGCAGCCAACGCTGTAAGCAATACCGGAATGATACGTGTTTTACCTGCTTCGATCATTGCCTCTCTTGTCTTCATTCCTCTGGCACGCAATTCATCGGCGAACTCAATAACAAGGATACCATTTTTTACCACAATACCTGCCAATCCTACAATACCTAAACCTGTCATCAACACCGATACCTGCATACCTGTGATGGAGAAACCTAAGAACACACCTATTACACTAAATATAATCTCCGTTAAAATAATGATCGGTTTGCTGATGGAATTAAATTGAAGTACCAATACCAACAAGATCAATCCTAATGCAATACATAAAGCTTTTAATAAGAAGGCTCCTGTCTCTGCTTGTTGTTCACCTTCACCTGTTTGTTTAATAGTTACACCATCTGCTTTTCCTTTGAAATTATCTATATCTTTTTTTATCTCAGCGTTTACAGCTGTTGCATTATACCCTTTTGTAGTTAATACATTTGATATTAGTGTGATCTGACGTTTTTGATTTTTACGTTTAATACTTCCGAAAGTACTTGTTGGTTCTACTGATACCAATGCACTGATTGGAATATTTTTCACGGCACCTCCGCTTGCCATATCTCTAAAAGATACACGCATGTTCAAAAGATCGGATAAATCATTCCGTTGCATTTCATTATTCCGCAACTGAATTTTATATTCATCTTTTCCTTCTTTTATTTTCGATACTTCTCTACCAAATAATCCGGTACGAATTGTTTGTCCGATTTGCGCTGAAGTAACACCTTCCATCAACGCACGCTCACGATCTACCGTTAATGTGATTTCAGGATTGTTCAGATCTACATCCATTTTCAATTCCTCCACTCCCGGAACTTGTATAGAATCTAAATAATTTTTTAATCCTACTGCTGTCTTAACTAAATTATCAAAATCATCACTCGATACTTCTATATTGATCGGAGGATCTGTTGGCGGACCGCTACTTTCCTGATCCACACTAATTTCCGCTCCGGGTATACCATGCATCTCTGCACGAATTTTATCTAAATATGGTGCAGTACTTACACCATTTCTTTTAGCAAATTCCACAAACGAAACCTGTATCCTTCCTAATTCACTTCTTGTACTTCTATCTCCTGTAGCAGGATCGCTTGCACCGATAGCAATGTTACTGATAACACTTTCTACAATAGGATTGGTAGTACCTTTTGTTCTATCAATACCTAACACTTTATTTACCCTGCCTTCTAAAACATTTGTTATTGAATCTGTGTATTCAACTTTTGTACCTACCGGTAATTTTAAATAAACATACACCTGGTTAGGATCTGCTTTGGGGAAGAAAGTAATTCCTACCCAACCACTTTGTATTGAAGCAGAAAATATAAAAAAGGAAACAAACAACAAACCTACTGTACCTAATAATAAATGCACTGGTCTCCACCCCTTTAATGCCCAACGCAACAGACTTTCATAATGACCCATGATCCATGGCAAAGCTTTATTTTGGAAAGCATGAATGGCATCATCAAATATATATCGGTTCAACACTACCAATATCATAAAGAATATAAGTAAGTTGCCTAAGAAAGGTGCGCCAAGAACATCTAACAAAATTCCTAATCCAATAATGACCCAGAACGTCGGTCTTTTAAAAATAAGATTCTTAGCTTCTTTGTCTTCGCCTTCGGGATGATTCATAAAATCAACCGCAAAAACCGGGTTCATAATAAATGCAACTACCAATGAAGAAGCCAACGTAAATATCAACATCGTTGGTAAATACACCATGAACCTACCAATGATTCCCGGCCAAAATAGTAGTGGAAAGAATGGTGCCAACGTTGTTAACGTACCAGCCAATACAGGAATAAAAACTTCGCCCGCCGCCATTTTAGTGGCGATATTAATTGGTATAGAACCTTTACCATTTGTAAAAATTCTATGCGTATTTTCTATAACAACGATCGCATCATCCACAATAATCCCTAACCCGAACAACAACGCAAATAGTACGATAAAGTTTAGCGTAACATGTGTACCAACAATCAGATCTGCGCCAGGCAAGAATACAAATGCCATGAACATACTAAGCGGAACCGACAGTGCCACGAAGAATGCATTGGTGACACCCATAAAAAACATCAACACGATCAACACTAAAATAAACCCAATAACAATAGAGTTAACCAGATCATTAAAAGATGTTTTTGTTTTTACACTTTGATCACCGGTAATAACTGCTTTCAGATCAGTAGGAAAAATTACGCCTTTGCTTTCGTTCACAACTTTCTGCACGGCATCACTTGTTTCAATTAAGTTTTCGCCACTGCGTTTGATGATGTTTAATGTAACCACAT
>DATHNB010000034.1:0-3086 GCA_035486495.1 Ferruginibacter sp.
TCGTTTGTTTATTTACAATACAGAAGCGGGCGATAAACCTGAGGTTGAAAAGGAAATTTTACGCAGACATTTTTCTGTAATGATCAAACGTTTATGGTTTGGCATTACCTGGCCTTCAGCCATACTTACATTGATCTTCGGTACATGGATGGGTTTTCTTTACGGCAGTATTCCTGAATGGCTGGCTATAAAGCTGTGTTTTGTGGTGGGATTATATATTTATCACTTCACGCTACAAAAAATTTATGCCGAGCAGATGAAGGGCATTTTTCGCTACACTTCCCAGCAATTACGTATCTGGAACGAGATCGCTACTATCTTTTTGATTGCTATTGTAATGATGGCTGTTGTGAAACAAGCCATGAGCCTTGTTTGGGGTATCCTCGGCCTTACATTATTCGTCATTTTATTAATGAGTGCTATCAGAATTTACAAGATCGTGCGCTCTAAAAAATCAGAATAGCCATATCAGGCTGCTTTATATTGATTTTTAGCTACTTAGCTAGATCAAAAAGATTTCTAATATTTGATTTTCTATAGTATCTTTGCTCCTCATTTTTACAGTTAAAATATGTTATTTACTGCTTCCATTATGGGTATGTGCAACTGCTGCAGCATTAAGGTTTATTGTTGTTAAGCCTTTTGGTTTTTACTTCAATTCCCTAATACACAGGTTTCTCTCAATATTTGTACAGTTAAATAACGAAAAATGATCAATCCTCTTCAAAATAACACGTCTGAATTACTCCACCAGTCAAGTGGACTAAGTATCGCAGAATTTATCAAAGTCTTAGTAGATAAATATCCTGGCCAAGTTACATTTTCTTCAAGTTTTAGTTTTGAAGATCAGGTGATCACGCATGAGATATTACACAACAATCTTGATGTTAAAATATTTACATTAGATACGGGCCGTTTATTTGCAGAAACTTATTCTGTATGGAACAGCACCAATGAAAAGTATAATACGCATATCAAAGGTTATTATCCGCAAGCTGAAGAGCTGGGGAAATTTATAGAAGAAAACGGGCCTAATTCTTTTTATGAATCTGTCGATAACAGAAAAGGCTGTTGCTTTATCCGTAAAGTAGAACCTTTACGCAGAGCATTAGCAGGAAACGCTATATGGATAACAGGTCTGCGTGCAGAACATTCTCCTGACAGACAAAATATTCCATTAGTTGAATGGGATGAAGTCAATCAGATCATAAAGTATAATCCAATTTTACATTGGTCAACTGAGGAAGTCAGAAAATATATCAATGATAATAATGTGCCATACAATCCTTTGCATGATAGGGGTTTTGTAAGCATCGGTTGCGCGCCATGTACGCGAGCCATTAAACCGGGCGAAGATTTCAGAGCAGGAAGATGGTGGTGGGAAGATGCCGCTAATAAAGAATGTGGTTTGCACGTACACGGAGATGTTGAAGTGAATGCAGATGTTGAGAAAAGTGCTTTTAACGTATAAGAATAGTTTTAACGAAGAACATAATAGGTATAAAATGAGTTTACAGAGATTAGATTATTTGGAGCAATTGGAATCAGAATCCATTCACATTTTTCGTGAAGTGGCTGGTCAGTTTGAAAGACCCGCTTTGTTGTTTTCTGGGGGTAAAGATTCTATCGTGATGGTGCATTTGGCATTGAAAGCATTTCGTCCCGGAAAGTTTCCTTTTCCGTTAGTGCATATAGATACGGGACATAATTTTCAGGAGGCGCTTGATTTTAGAGATGAGATGGCTAAATCAATTGGAGAAAAATTAATTGTACGTAATGTAGAAGATACTATTAAAGCAAAACATCTTACTGAACAAAAAGGAAAATTTGCGAGTCGTAATGCATTGCAGACTTTCACTTTATTAGATACGATCGAAGAATTCAAATTTGATGCATGTATTGGTGGCGCAAGAAGAGATGAAGAAAAAGCAAGAGCTAAAGAAAGAATATTTTCTGTAAGAGATGAGTTCGGGCAGTGGGATCCTAAATTACAACGTCCTGAATTGTGGAACACATACAATGGCAGAATCAATAAAGGAGAGAATGTTCGTGTGTTTCCGATCAGCAACTGGACAGAATTAGATATTTGGAATTATATCCGCAGAGAAAAAATTGCATTGCCTTCTATCTACTTTGCGCATGACAGAGAAGTGTTAGAATTTCAGGGACAATATGTTGCAACTTCTAAATTCATTCAGATTGATCCAACAGATAAAGTCTCTGTAAAAAAAGTAAGGTACAGAACAGTTGGCGATATGACTTGTACTGCTGCGGTAGAATCAAATGCAACAACATTGGATGATATCATCACAGAGATCATTGCAACAAAAACCAGCGAACGCGGCGAAACAAGAATTGATGATAGAGTGAGCGAAGCAGCAATGGAAGACAGAAAGAAGAACGGATATTTTTAATTTGTTCGATTGGTAGTATTCAAAATTTAAAATTCAAAAAAGCGTAATGGATATTTTAAGATTTATAACTGCAGGAAGTGTTGATGACGGGAAAAGCACATTGATCGGACGTTTATTGTACGATAGTAAATCTATCATGATCGATCATTTAGAGGCGATAGAAAAACAAAGTAAAAATAAAGAAGACGGAGAAATTGATCTAGCGTTATTAACGGATGGTCTGCGTGCGGAAAGAGAACAAGGAATTACAATTGATGTAGCGTATAAATATTTCTCTACACCAAAACGCAAGTTCATTATTGCAGATGCTCCAGGGCATATTCAATACACGCGTAATATGGTTACCGGTGCATCAAACTCTGACTTAGCGATTATTTTGGTTGATGCAAGACATGGTGTGATCGAACAAACACGTCGTCATTCTATCATAGCCTCTTTATTAAATATTCCGCACGTAATTGTTGCGATCAATAAGATGGATTTGGTTGATTATTCACAAGATGTATATAATAACATTGTGATCGATTATGCAAAAGTTGCAGAAACACTAGGATTAAAAGATATTACCTACATCCCTATTAGCGCATTGAACGGCGATAATATCGTTGATAAATCTGATAAATATCCTTGGTACGAAGGGCGTAATTTATTAGACATTTTAGAAACCGTAGA
>DATHNB010000035.1:0-2370 GCA_035486495.1 Ferruginibacter sp.
TTGTATAGCTCGAGAAAACGAAAAAGTTACAGCCCAAGGTAATTTTGATTTGAATTTTATATGCATCGCATTTAAACGAGCAGAGGCTAATTGAGCGGATTGCCCTCCTGATAAAAACACAATTCCCGGAACAGCTGCAGGAACAGATCTCAAAAAACAATTTACTGTTGCATCAGCCACTTCTTCTATCGTTGATTGATCTGCACACATCAATCCTGGAACTATCATGTTTGGTTTCAGTAACATTCCTTCAAACATCACTTTTTGTTTGTATAGATTATCAAAGATTATTCTCAAAACCTTTTCTGTTATTTCATAACAGCGTCCTAGAGTATGGTTTCCATCCATTAGTACTTCTGGCTCTACAATAGGCACCAGTCCTACCTCCTGGCATAATGCAGCATATTGAGCCAACATATTTGCGTTCGTTTCAATACAACTCATACTAGGGATTCCATCATCAATAGTTATTACAGCACGCCATTTAGCAAAACGCAACCCCATCTGTGCATATTCTTTTAGCCTGTCGCGCAATCCATCAAGTCCTTCTGTTATTTTTTCTTTGGGATGATTAGCCATGTCTACTGCCCCTTCATCAACTTTAATACCTGGAATAATTCCAGCATCAACAATAGCTTTAATAAATGGCGTGCCATCTTTTTTTCGTTGACGAATGGTTTCATCATAAAGAATTGCACCACTAATAGCTTCACTAAGATTTGGTGTTGTTACGATCATCTGACGATATGCCCGACGAAATTCTTCTGTCTGAGGAATACCTAATGCTGCAAAGCGCTTGTTACATGTTGGGTTGCTTTCATCCATTGCGAGTAATCCTTTGTCATTTGCAAGCAATGCGTTCGCTGTGTTGATCAGCTGTTGAGAATTGATTTGTAAAGATTTCATAATTTATCAATCATTGATGATCTACAATATCATTTAAAACTTAAAGTTATTTGAGACCAACTACTATGCCAATTAAATTATTATTTTTATTGGCAGTCATCCAAATATTTTAAAATGCGTTCACCAAAATTATTCATGCTACTGCTAGGCGACAATCAATAACTATTTCAAAATAAAAAGTGTTTCAGCGAAAACTGAAACACTTTTTATTTTATTAAATCCACTCTTGAATATTTCTATTTCAATTAAAACTTAGGACAAGGAACAGGACTTTCCCCAGCTGCTTTATATATATATATCAACGATAACTCCATACCTCCCTGACCTAGCGTTGCTTTATTTAGACCCGAAGTATTTATATCATAACTTGCTCCAATACGCAGGCCGCTAAATTCTAAAGCCATATAAGGAATGATCGCATCCCCAATACGTACCCACGATCCTAGATATACATTAACATCGCTGGTACCATCATCATTTACATCATCTGACTTATTTACGTTGGCACATAATGCACCACCGATTACTGTTTCGGTAGAATTATTTTGTATCTGAAACATACCTGCACCACTTAAAGTAAGTGTTTGTGATATAGGAGTAGCACCTCCGGCATTTACAGTAGTTCTTGGTAGCAAGTTCCAGCCAGCCGGCTTAAATCCTGCTGCATTGCCACTATTAAGCACATAGAATCCTGTGTTAGGCTTATTAATATGATACATAGATACGCCTGCATAATAATTATTAACCCCATCCGTTGAACCTGAAAATAATAACCCTGCAGCTATATCCATATAATTTTTATTGGTCCCATTCGTAAATGTTTCTCCTGTAGGTAACGTAAACCCTGTAGATCCTAACTGATCTTCAAAAGTTAATTTAGATTTATCTACTCCTATACTACTATATGTTCCCTGGAACCCAGCACCTATTGTATTATACCCTTCGCCATCTAATGCCTTATGAAAACTTACAGAAATTGATCCGTAATTTAAATTCAATGCACCATTACCACTTTGATCACTTAACCCAGAGAATCCTAATCCCAAAATATTGTTTCCCATTTTGCTTTTCAAAATACTCATATCTATAGAGCCACTTTCAGTAATATATGCATTAGGAATAGATGGCCATTGATCACGATAGTTTGCTGCCAAACGGTATTGCCCATCAAATTTTCCTGTAAATGCAGGATTGAGTGTTAAGGGTGAAGCAAAAAATTGTGAAAAATGCGGATCCTGTGCTTTAGCTAAAACACTTATAAAAATAACAACAATTAATACTTTTAATTTTTTCATCTCCTGACTATTATAAATTTCTTAATACAATATTACTATTTATCTAACAGATTATATTGGAGGCCTACATAAATATTCGGCATAATTTAAACAACTCATCAAATTAATAAGGATAATAATTTCATTATCTTACCAATACCACTGTTCCTTTTTGGGATATTTTACCAGT
>DATHNB010000036.1:0-2588 GCA_035486495.1 Ferruginibacter sp.
CTCTGAATGACAAAAAGCAATAAAAGTATTTTAAATTTAATCAATCAAAACCATGACAACATTAATAGAAGGAAAAAAAGCACCGGCATTTAAAGGTATAGATCAAAATGGCAAAACCGTTTCTCTTGCAGATTTTAAGGGCAAAAAAGTGATATTGTACTTTTATCCGAAAGACGATACGCCAGGATGTACGGCACAGTCTTGTAATTTAAGAGATAACTATAGCGAACTATTAAAAAAAGGATTCACTGTAATTGGTGTAAGCATTGATGATGTAAAAAGCCACAAAAAATTCGAGACAAAATTTTCATTGCCTTTTCCTTTGATCGCTGATGCGGATCAAAAAATTGTAAATGATTATGGTGTTTGGGGAGAGAAAAATTTTATGGGCAAAAATTACATGGGCACTATCCGCACAACTTTTTTAATTGATGAAGAAGGAAAGATCAAAAAAATAATCAATAAGCCGGATACAAAAAATCACACAGAAGAAGTATTGAAAGCCTGGGAAGAAAAATAATTCTAATCACCTCTCGGGCATTGATAGCTACTTGATAAATTGAACGAAAGGCCAATTTCTGCAATCAGATATTGGTCTTTTTGTTTGCTCCATCCACGTTGATCATTTGCCTGAAAAACTTGTCCCTTACTTCGATCTTGTAATTGCGCTGCAATAGAGCCCGGTGGAAAACTTGATGCACCTGCATAAGTAGTACTAACATCATCCAAATAATCTGTTGTTGTAAGGCGCTGAACTATCTCGAAAGAAAAATTCACTCCATTACTAAGATTATACTTCACACCCATACCTATAGGAAAACAAGCGGCTACTCTGCTATACGGTTTGCGAACCTTCCCATCAAGCCCTTTGTAAGAAACGTTCTGTCCTTCCGTACCAAGAGGTTGGAGATAAACTTTTTGTCCATCAAGATCCGTATAAGGATTGAAGTAAAACGCCCCTATACCTATTGTAATGAAAGGCGTGAATGAATGTTTAGGATCTCCGGGTATGAATTTAAAAAAATTAAAATCTCCATGAACAGCAACTTCCCAAATACTGGTTTTGAAGCTTAAGTTTCTTTCCTGTTGATAAACATTATTGCTATAAGAATCACTATACCCAACATGCGCATAGTGCGCACTCACACGCATTCCTAAATATTCATTGAATTGTTTTAGGTAATAACCGCCCACCGTTGGACCAGGGTGTGTGATGTCGCCGTTATGATTCAAATCACCAAAATAATTTGCAGCACCAAACGTAAAACCAAATTCACCGATATGCGTAAATTGAGCTTTGGCACTTGTTATTGCAACAAAGGTGAAAATAATAATAATGATTCTATGCTTCATGCTTACGCTAAGATATAAATTGAAATGCTAAACTTTATTTAATTTCTCTTATCAAGACCCCACGAAAGCTTATTACGCAGCGTTTGCAAAAAATTATTTTCATTTAGGCGGATAAGATTGATATAAAAATTTTCTTTTTTTACTGCTATCTGTGCTTCCTTTGGCACAATTTCTCTTCGACTATCCAACGTACATAAAAACTCATCCGTTCTTCCTTCTACTTCAAAAGAAATGATCGTATTGTCCGGCACAATAACAGGACGAATATTTAAGTTATGCGGAGCAACCGGTGTTATTACTAAACTTCCGCTATCAGGAAAAATGATAGGACCATTACAGCTAAGTGAATAACCTGTAGAGCCTGTTGGTGTAGCAACGATCAATCCATCTGCCCAATAGGTATTTAAAAATTCTCCATTCAAATATGTATGAATTTTTATCATAGAGCTGGAATCCTTTTTCTGCAGCGTAAACTCATTCAATGCATAGGGCGTTTCTCCAAATAAAGGAATATCTGCATCCAGATGCAATAGCGTTCTTTTATCTAAAACATAAGTTCTATTAACTAAAGCTTGGATGGCTGAATGCAATTCTTCTCTACCTATACTCGCTAAAAATCCCAGTCGGCCATAATTAATGCCTAAAACAGGAATGCCTTTATCCCTTACCAATGTTACAGTATCTAATAAAGTTCCATCACCCCCTAAACTAATTAGTGAATCAAAACTATCATCCAGATCATCAGAAGAATTAAAGGTTGAATATTTACCTTTCATATTCACTGTTGAATAAAATTTATTGAAAAAATCCTGAAAGAAAACAGCCTCTACTTTATAAGCATCGAGTTCTTTCAACAACAGTTCCATGTCTGTATGCTGATTATTTTCTATGCCCCTACTATAAATTGCTATTTTCATTTTTTAAAAAAATTATTATAACCCTTTCTGGAGATGTAAAAATAACCCCTTTTCTCCTAATTGATCAATACTGTATTCCAGCCGCATATTTAGATCATAGAATGTAAGCACATCAAACCCTGCGCCATAGGTATATAGAAACCGATTGTTGAAATAAGTATTATATTTCGGGAGGATATACGAATAGCCGATATCACTATACACTTTCGCAAATACAGCAAATGGCATCCGCTCCGCTATTGATTTAAAATAAAAAGGAAAAGAAACCACAAATAATTTCTTCTTTAAAGTTGATCTTGCGAGAGCGTATGCCGCTCC
>DATHNB010000037.1:0-7279 GCA_035486495.1 Ferruginibacter sp.
AGCCTGCGTTGCATCTGAAAACAATAAAACACCGTGCTTACGGGCAATAGCGCTAATTTCTTTGATCGGCATTATTGTCCCGATCTCATTATTAGCGTACATAATTGCAATTAATATCGTTGTTGGTTTGATAGCCGCTTCTAATGCTTTCAAATCAATTAATCCATCAGGTTGCACTTGTAAATAAGTTACTTCACCACCACTTTTTTCAATGTGCTTACAAGTATCTAAAACAGCCTTGTGTTCTGTAGTTGCTGTAATGATATGATTGCCTTTGCTGGCATACATTTCAAACACACCTTTAATACCTAAATTATCACCTTCAGTTGCACCCGAAGTAAAAATGATCTCTTTTTCATCTGCGCCGATCAATTTCGCTACTTGTTCGCGTGCGTAGCTAACTGCTTCTTCAGCTTCCCAGCCAAAAGAGTGGTTACGGCTGGCTGCATTTCCAAAGTGCTCCAAAAAATATGGTTTCATCGCTTCAAAAACCCTTGGGTCCATTGGCGTTGTGGCATTGTTATCTAAATAAATCGGGAACTTCAACATAATCTCTTATAATTTTTCAGTCTGTGTCTAATAATACAAATTTACTACAAAAGGTTCTTATTTTAGCTATCTAAAATGTAGCGTTACAGTCATTTTACGTATTTCGTAACTTGAAAACCTACTAATTCAGACCAACCATGCTAAAAACAGAACACATTGGTATCGCCGTTAAAGAACTCGCAATATCTATTCCGTTGTTTGAAAAACTGCTAAATAGTCAGTGCTATAAAACTGAATTAGTTGAAAGTGAGCAGGTAAATACCGCTTTTTTTAAAACGGGCGATACTAAAATAGAGTTGCTTGAAAGCATTACTGATGAAGGAATTATTGCACAATTTGTTGCTAAAAAAGGAGAAGGCATTCACCATATTGCCTTTGAAGTACCCGATATTTTAGCCGAAATGATGCGTCTAAAAAGTGAAGGTTTTCTCCTGCTAAGTGAAACACCAAAAAAGGGTGCTGATAATAAATTGGTTTGTTTTTTACATCCGAAAGGTACGAATGGGCTTTTGATTGAATTATGTCAAACAATTGTCTGAATTGGGATTCGTGGGATTGATTGGATTAAAGGATTTTATTAATCCGTTAATCCAAAAATCTGGTGAATCCCAATTCAGACAAAATTACAACTCGTTAATTATATCCGTTACTTTAAATGGACTCATATCAAAATATTTTTCATCAGCAGTTTTATCAAATTCTGTTAGGTCCCTTTGAAGAACAGGCCTGTTTTTTTTATCATAAAAAATGGAGCGAATCATAAACCCATCTACCATAGCTTTATTTTTTATACTAGCATGTAGCTTATATTGATTTAATCTTTCACCAAACATATAATCGTTGCCGAGACTAAGCTTAACATCTGATGAAACCCATGTATCCATGGTCGAATAACGAGAATTTGGGCTATAGGTATAGGTAAATTTTTCACAATCGTGGCCATTTATATTTTGTTTTATACCAGTATCTACCCACCTCTCGGTAAAACTGGTACCGCTACCATCATCTCCGCTACCTAGTATCTTTTGCATATTTATCAAGGGCATTTTAGTGGCAGATTTATCTTTTATATTTACTATGTAATTAGCTTTATCTGCATAATTATATATTATCCACATTTCAGCTTTATCACCTTCATTCATCACCATACATTCTCCGTTTTTACCAAAAACCATTTTTTCTCTGGTTGTTTTTTTAGTATCTCCTCTTTTATTTAACTCTTTATCTTCATACACAATTGTAGCCTGTATTTTATTAGTAGGATCTTTATAGCGTTTGTCGTTCTGGTATGTTTGTTTGTGGATGGCATCTCTACCTTTCTGACGTTCAGGATCAGAGTATTTTTTTTCCATATTGTTTTGTACCTGTTGCTGTGGGTCGTAATATTGAGCCATGCTAAAAAGGGGATGTAAACACATCGCCATCAACAATAAAATAAAACAGTAATGATTTTTTAGAGTCTTCATAATAAACGATTTTAGAACTTTTTAAAGATAAAAAATTCACCTCAATTATTGCATATAAATCAGATCAAAAAAGGATTATATTTTCTCTCTTCGCCAATAGTAGTCACCGCCCCATGTCCACTATACACCTTGGTTTCGTCAGGCAGCACCATTAATTTTTTTGTAATGCTATTTATTAATATTTGATGATCTCCTCCCGGCAGATCAGTCCTGCCAATACTTCTTTGAAACAATACATCCCCGCTAATAACAAAGTTTTGTTTGCGGCAATAAAAAATAATACTTCCGGGAGAATGGCCGGGAGTATCAAAAATTTCTAATTCGTCCGTTCCTAAAATTATTTTATCGCCTTCTTTTATAAAGATCAATTCGCCTGTATAATTATCAAAAGGCATATTATATTTTAAGCCGGATACAGGCGCAAATTCCAATACAGTTTTCTCTTTTTCATGCAGCTGCAATGTTAAGTTATATGTCTCTGCAATAAACTTATTACCAAATACATGATCCAAATGACTATGTGTATTGAGCAACATTTTAGGAACCAACTTATTTTGTTCAATGAAAGTTTTCATGGCATCTTTTTCTTCATCAAAATAGCTGCCCGGATCAATTATTATACATTCTTTTAATTCGTTGTAAAGTATATATGTATTTTCTTGTATAGGACTAAAAATAAACGACTGTATTTGTAACATTTATAGAAGATTTAAGCCTTTAAGTGATATTTTTAACATTGAGGCGAATAAAGTAATTTTAGAACCTAATAGTAAAAGCTCTAATGGTAAAGTTCCGCAGAATATTTTTTATTGCATCATATATTTTATTGATTTTTTCAGCACATATAAGCTACGCTCAAGTAGTTAATACAGTTCAGTTCGGAAGAAACAGGGTGCAATACAAAAAATTCAAATGGAAATATTACTCAACAAAAAATTTCGATACCTACTTTAATCAAGATGGACAGGAGCTTGCAAAGTTTGTTGCACAGGTTGCTGAGGAAGAATTACCTCAGATAGAAAGTTTCACAGAATATAATTTACAGCGCAAGGTTAACATCATCATATACAATCAATTTTCAGAATTACAGCAATCGAATATTGGTATTGGGCAAGATTGGCAAACAACAGGAGGACTTGCCAAATTAGTAAATAATAAAATGGTTGTTTACTTTAATGGTGATCATCAAAATTTACGTAAACAGATCAGACAAGGTATTGCCGGTATCTTAACACAAAACATATTATTTGGCGATAATGTTGGACAGTTTGCAGGAAACCAGGTATTTCTTGATCTGCCATCATGGTTAACTGATGGCTACGTTGCTTTTGCCGCTGAAAACTGGAGCACAGATCTGGATGATGAACTAAAAGGACAGCTATTAGACAACAACTATAAAACTTTTTATAATCTCGCCAATAAAAAACCATTACTGGCGGGCCATGCCTTCTGGTATTACATTCAGGAAAAATATAAGAAAGAAAATGTAACTTATCTTTTTTATTTGGCAAGAATATATAAGAACCTGAATAAAGCCTGCAAGCAAGTATGCAAAGAAAAATTCAAACAAGTACTGGCTGATTTCATGGTATATGAAAATGATAAGTACGATGACGACAATAACAAAAGAAAACAATTTCCTAAAGGCGGTAAGAATGTAGAAACTTTTGAGATAGGAAGAAGAAAAGATTACTACCGGGTTAACGTAAATCCTAATAAAAAAGATAACTCCTATGCTTTCGTAGAATATAATAAAGGC
Organism: Ferruginibacter sp.; assembly: GCA_035486495.1. GTDB lineage: Bacteria > Bacteroidota > Bacteroidia > Chitinophagales > Chitinophagaceae > Ferruginibacter. The sequence continues at coordinate 3,775 of DATHNB010000037.1, forward strand.
ATTGTAAGACTAAAACTAAATCAGGATGATGGTGATAATATCACCACATTATTAAAATACGGTATTCGCAGTTATCAAAATGAAACAGATCCCGGTTACCCTTTAGTAGCCTGGGATCCAAAAGGCACAAGACTTTCTGTTATTTATGTTGAGGAAGGAAGATTGAAATTATTTATTTACGATATCGTTACTAAATTAAAGTATCCGCAAATAGATCTTACCGATGATTTTAACCAGGTGCAGGATGTAAAATATATGCTGGACAGCAGAACACTTGTACTAAGCGCCGCAAAAAATGGACACTCTGATATTTATACCTTAAACATCGAAACAGGTAAAATTACACAAGTAACAAATGATGTATATGATGACCTTGATCCAACATTTGTTTCTTTCCCAAATAAAACGGGTATTATCTTTTCAAGCAATAGGCCAAATGGCAATGCAAAAAGTGCGGATACAGTTTTACCAAATCATAACCGTTACAACATTTTTTTAGTGACAAATTTTGGTGGTAAACCCGAGCTAAACCAGATCACACAATTATCAAATCTCAAATATGGTAATGCAAGATATCCAACACCATATAATTCAAATCACTTTACATTTATAAGTGATGAAAATGGTATCGGTAACCGTTATGCTGGATTCTTTACAACCAGAAGTGAAGGCCTTGACACATTAGTATTAATTGGTGATAGCATTTTACGTAACCCCGATTCACTTAAAATTGATAGTGTCTTAAAACTTTATAGAAAAGATAAAGTTGATTCCATTGCGGTAGAGGCTGTCACCAGTGATTCTACAGCAACATTTCCTGTTTCGAATTACGAAGCCAGTGTTCTTGAAACAAGAATTGCCGGCGATAATAGCCAGGTAAGTGAATTGATACGTGATGGTGATGAAAAGCAATTATATAAATTAAAGATAGATGAACATGCATTGCATGATCGTAATATAAAAGCCCCACCAACAAAATATATGCAGACAATAGTAATGGCAGACAATATCTCTGCCAATGGAGCTGCTATTGATACTGCTGCTATACCAAAAAATCTAGCAGTAATTACGGTACCTGCAGATACTACAAAGAAACAGAATGATATTTTTCAAAATGAATTTGCTAACGAAAAGACCGATAGTAACAATAATGTTGTAACCACAGCCAATAATACAGCCACTCAGAAAAAAGCACCTGCCAAAGAAGGTACTTTAGCTAAAGCAAAACTCTTTGTTTACAAACCATCAAAATTCTCTGTCGATTATGGAGCTGCTGGTCTTACTAATGCTCCTTTATTCACTACTTACCAAACATATCAAGGTGGACAAGGCCCTATACAACTTGCGCCTACATTAAGTGCATTGCTAAGTCTTGGCACAATAGAATTATTGGAAGATCAAACTATATCTGGCGCTATAGCACCAGGTATTGATGGCGGTGGAAGCCAGGAATTAGTTACTTATCAAAACTTAAGAAGACGTGTTGATTGGGGACTTACTTATTACAGAAACACTATACAAAGTACTAGTAATCTCACCGATACATCAGGAGATATTTTCCCTTTTAATACAAAAACGATCACTAATTTGGTTCAGGCTAATGTTGATTACCCATTTGATAATGCGAGAAGAATTGGTTTAACTATTGGTATAAGGAATGATAGAACGTTATTCGAGACAGATGCCAATTACGAACTTACACCGCTATTTATTCCAGATTCAAATAGAACATACGAGATGACACATTTGGAATATGTTTATGATAATACATTAAACCCTGCACAAAATATTTGGGAAGGATTACGCTATAAAATATTTATAGATGCGAATAAAGACATTACGCAAGGAAAAAATTCTACCGGAAAATTCGATTTTGCCTGGGGCTTTGATGTACGTTACTACTATCCTATCTACCGTAATTTTATTTGGGCAGGAAGAGCAGCAGGTAATTTTAGTTGGGGCGATGAAAAAATAGTTTATTACTTAGGTGGAGAAGATGGACAATTAATGCTCGCCAGCAATACTAAATCTGACGGAACACCGCGCTACTTTAATCCATACAACCAACCTGCTCCTGATCAAAGCTATGCTTTCCAAAGTTTAGCCGTAAACCTTCGCGGGTTTATTCAAAATGTGGCGAATGGAAATAATGCGCTTGTGCTTAACAGTGAGTTCAGGCTGCCTGTATTGACAACCTTTTTAGACCGACCGATCAATAATTCTTTCTTACGTAACTTCCAGATAATACAATTTATCGATCTTGGTAATGCATGGAATGGATCATACGGCGGTTTGTCAAGGCCTTCCAGCACATATGGACAGGTTCCTGTACAGGTAATCATAAAAACAGGTGGTATAGGGCCTTTAGCAGGCGGTTATGGTTTTGGTGCAAGAAGTAATTTGCTCGGCTATTTTCTAAAGTTTGATATAGGTTGGCCAATGGGCAGTTTCTTTGGAAGTCCGCCGGTAAAATATTTTAGTTTGGGATTAGATTTTTAAAATAAAATGATAACCGCATTTTATTATGATCAAAGCAAACATTTCCGACAAACAACTTATTGTTGATATTCTTGCAGGTAGCTTTCAAGAAAATCAAAGTGTAAATTTCATCATTAAACAAGACAAAAGAAAAGCAGCAAGAATAAGAGCCTTGATGGATTATTCTTTTGAAATATGTTCATTGTTTGGAGAAGTATATTTATCCGATAACAAAAAAGGATGCGCATTAATTATTTATCCTGATAAGAAAAGAACAACCCTCCGATCAATTTCTCTTGATATTAAACTCGCGATCAAATGTCTCGGTATTAAAAATCTTTTGAAAGCTATATCAAGAGAAAACATGATAGCCAAAGAACATCCAAATGAGTTAATGTATCATTTATGGTTCATTGGAGTTAGTATAGAAAGTCAACATTCAGGTGTTGGCAGTAGTTTGCTGCAAGACTTAATTAACGAAGGACAAAAACAAAAAAGAGCTGTTTATTTAGAAACCTCAACTTTGAAAAACATTCCGTGGTACCAACGCTTTGGATTTGAAATATATAACGAGATCGATCTTGGATATAAATTATTCTTTTTAAAGATTTGACAACTTTTGAAAAGTCGTCAAATCTGGCAATCATATTTTACAAAGCATTCAGCAATTCAATCAATTTATTAGAAGCCATTTTAATTTCTTCTTCTGTAATAATTAATGGCGGGACAATTCTTAAACAGTTTGCTGCAAATAAAAACCAATCTGTAAATACACCTTTATCAATCAATGCATCAATTATTTTTTTATTGAGATCAAAATTTTCAAACTCTACAGCGATCATTAATCCGCAACTACGTACCGCTTTTATTTTTGTATGATGCAATAAGGATAAAAATAACTGTTCTTTTTTCGCAACTGTTTCTATTAGTTTTTCTTCTGACAAAACATCGAATGCTGCTAAGCCTGCAGCACAACAAACCGGATGTCCCCCAAAAGTATTGATGTGCCCCAACACAGGATTATTAG
>DATHNB010000038.1:0-5607 GCA_035486495.1 Ferruginibacter sp.
TCTATTAGGAATTTACTATCACGTGCAGAAAAGAAAAAACGACGCATTGGTTGTATTACTATTATTTTTCTTTACAGGCCTAGCTATTGGCATCTATTTGAATATGCCAGGCAATCAACCTCGTGAAAGAGATTATGCCTTTGTAGGATCCGGTTATGCTTTTGCTATGTGGATAGGGTTTGGAGTAATGTTCGTAAAAGAACAATTTGATAAATTCATGAGTAGCCGGGCAGCTAATTTTGCTGCAGCTGGTATATGTTTATTAGCGGTACCTGTATTAATGGCCAACCAGGAATGGGATGATCATGACCGTAGTAATAAAACATTAGCCAGAGATCTTGCTATTGATTATTTAGAAAGTTGTCCGCAAAATACAATACTGATAACCTTTGGTGATAACGATACTTATCCTTTATGGTATGCACAAGAAGTTGAAGGCATACGAAGGGATATCCGCGTTATTAACTCCAGCTTATTGGGTACTGATTGGTATATTAACCAGGAACGTTATAAAGTAAATCAAAGCGATCCTATTGCACAAGTATTTACTGCAGATCAGATCGAAGGTTCAAGAAGAGATGTTTTGTATTATTCTCCAATGCCAGGTATGGATGCCAATCAATCAATGGATCTATATACGATGATGAAAGATTATGCAGGTAGTGATGATCCAGATAAAGTAAGAATTAATGAAGGGGATACATTAAATATATATCCAAGTAAAAAAGTTACTGTTCCTGTCGACTTAAACGTTGTACGTGAAAATGGAACCGTAAATGCAGATGACAGTGTTGTTTCACAACTACAATTTGAAATCCCAAAAACTGTATTATTTAAAAATGATGCTGCTATTTTAAATATTATAGCGGCTAATAAATGGAAACGTCCTATTTGCTTTACATCAAATTATGGCGAGTTAGGCTTTGGGCAATATCTTCGTCAGAACGGTCTTACCTATCAATTAGTTCCTGTATTAAACAGTCCTTTAAATGCAGACTGGACTATTGATAAAATGCTACACAAATTTCAATTCTGCAATGCAGATAAACCTGGTGTTTATTATGATGAAGAAAACCGTCGTCACTTAAACACTATTCGTTTGTCATTTGCTGAAGCTGCAAATACATTGGTAGACATGGGCAGAAAAGAAGATGCCAGAAAAATATTGGAAAGATGTGATTCTAATATGTTAGATGAAAATTTTGCTTACGGTATGGTTTCACGTTTTCAACAACACGATTATATTTCAATGCAATTTTTATTAGCAGCCTACAAAGCTGATGACAGTACGTTAGCTGCTAAAGTAACCCGTAGTTTAAAGAAAGACCTTGAACAACAGATAAATTATGCATCTAATTTAAATGAAGATCAACAGGCTGCTATTGGCAATGAGACTCAGCAAGCCGGTGCTATTTTAAGAAATATGCAACAAATGGAAGCGCAGTTTAAAAACCCGCATCCGGCAGTTGCTCCGATAGCCGATAGTACATCTGCTCAATAAAACTAAGTTCCTCATATACTAAAGAAAAGGTCCTCTCAAATTGAGAGGACCTTTTCTTGTCTGAACCATTGATTAAAGTTGATTGTTTTGATTTAGTTGATTTCGAAATCACTGTAATAAACTTTAATAGCGGTTCAGATATTTACTATTTTAAAAATATTCTTTTTACCTAACCAGCTTTCTTTCGCAGGTATTATCCATTTTTCGAGTAGTTCTTTTTTAGTAAGAACAAGGTTATTAAAATATAATGTATCACCATTGATAAAATTATTTTCTACCGCATAAGCCAATTGTGACAATGGCAATAATTGAATTTTATCTTTTACTATAAAAGCCAATGTTTGTCTTTCAAATAACAATACATTAAACTTCTGTTCAATTTCTTTTATTAAACGAACTGAACTATCCGTGCTACAGCCACTAACACCTGTAGCACTTTCATCTGCTATTATTACGATAAACTGCCCGAAAAATAAATTCGCATATCCTTTCACTTCATCTCCATGACTTTTCCAGCTGCTAACAAAAGAGTTCAGCATATCTTCCATTTCGAATGCTTCACTCATCAAAAACAAACGGCTGCTTTGGTATATCCATACTCTTGATGAATCAGCAAAATCAGCAGGAATATGTTCTTTAAAATCTATCATTTTTGCAAGTTAATTCAATTATTTATTTAGATAGAAGCCGCTACTAATTCTGCAATATCCAATACCTGCATTGCATCTTCTTTATTACTCATTTTAACACCATCTGTAAGCATAGTATTGCAAAAAGGACAGGCTGATGCAACTATTGATGCGCCTGTTTCTATCATATCTTTTGCTCTTTCCTGATTGATACGCAGATCACCTTTTTCTTCTTCTTTAAACATTTGCGCGCCGCCTGCACCACAGCATAAACCATTACTTTTACAACGCTTCATTTCTATTAACTCGCCATCTAAAGCTTCTAATACTTTTCTCGGCGCTTCGTAGATGTTATTCGCTCTTCCTAAATAACAACTATCGTGATAAGTTATTTTTTTCCCTTTGAAGGCGCCATCTTCTTTCATGGTTATTTTTCCTTCATCAATTAGTTGTTGTAGAAAAACGGCGTGATGTATTACTTCATAAGCTCCGCCTAATACAGGATATTCATTTTTCAACGTATTGAAACAATGTGGACATGCAGTTATTATTTTCTTAATGCCGTATCCGTTCAATAGCTGAATATTTTGATACGCCATCATTTGAAACATGAATTCATTTCCGGCACGTCTTGCCGGGTCACCGGTACACATTTCTTCTTTTCCTAAAATGGCATATTTAATGCCTACTTTATCTAAAATAGTTACGAATGCTTTTGTTATTTTTTGCGCACGCTGATCAAAACTGCCTGCACATCCTACCCAAAATAACACTTCCGGACTTTCTCCTTTTGCTGTCATTTCTGCCATTGTTGGTGCATGCATATCGGGATGTTTTTATGATAACAAATGTAATTATTTCAGGTTGTTATCCTAACTTATTTTTCATCCTTTAACTGCGCACATAAGACAATAATAAAGGGTGCTGACTAACGGTGTGAAGATCCCGCCACACACGATTTATTTCCGATTGGGGAACAGCCGCTGCAAGTCCGCAATAAGGATACAGTTCATCTACCAGCTTTCTTGCACTTGTAGCCAGTAAACGACTTGTCTGACTTAATGTTTGCAATTTTTCAGTTAGCGTAGTATCATTTTGTAAATAAGCATCCCAGGATTGTTGCACTGCTACATAAAATTTTTGTCTTGCTTTTTTGAATTGCATTTTTATATCATCTAATTGCAAAACTCCAGTTGGTGTTAATTCCCGCGCATAGCGGTCATGTTCTTTTTCAGCGATCAGCTTTTCGTACAGATCTAAAAAACGAAAAGCCATGCCTGAATTATTTACTGCCAGCGTAGCTTCAGCAAAATGCAAAAATGGATATTGATAAATTGGCTGATCCAATACAGCATGGTCTTTATTAATTATAAAAGCTCTTTGTTCTCTGACTTTTAATTCCTTTACTTCAAAGCTATTACTGGCTGTGGCAGCCATCCCTATATATTCCCAACTCTTATGCAACGTCACTTTTTCTCTCGGTAATAGAAATGCTTTGATCATTTGTGTGCCGTCACTATTTTTTACAACAACGCCATCCTTTTCAATAATGCAATTGGCCGTAAATGCTGTGGCATGAGTTGAACCAGTTGCGTAGCTCCAGTTTCCTGTAATTTCATATCCTCCGTCAATAACTTTTGCCGTGCCGCATGTTTTACCACTTCCTGCCAGACAAACTTTTTTATCAGCAAAAACATCTTTTGCTATTTCTTTATTGATAAATCCAACAAACCAGTTTGCTCCGCCGCATAATGTCACTGTCCAACCAAGACTTCCATCTGTCCAGGCCAATCCTTCTTCAATTTTTAATGCGTCGGGAAGCGACAATTCCAGACCTCCGTATATTTTTGGTACAAACAATTTAAACCACCCTTGTTCGTAAATGATCGATAATTGTTGTGGATGCAAACTTTTCATTTGCTCTGCTTCCGCCGTGTATTGACGCATTGTTTCTACCAGCTTTTTATCAATAAAAGTAGATGGATGCGCTGTTGTTTTTATTTGCATAAGATTTTTTATTAGCCGATAAAGGGTTCCAGGCTATTGCTATCTAAAGGTTTGTCTTTGATAATTTTTCTCCATTCGATATATCCGTATATGGCTACGATAAAAAGAAAAATAGTCAATACGCTATACAATGCTAAGTGTTTATAAAACAATAACGGAATAGCAAATATGTTAGAGATGTTCAATAAGATCCAGTTTTCTATTTTGCGCTTTGCCAGTAACCACATGCCAACCCATGCTGTGGCACTAACCCATGCATCCATTATTGGTACTGTAGATGGCGTGTATCTTTTTAGTAAGATGGCAAGCAATATAAAACCGCCCAACGTGAATACAACTATTTGCCCCCATTCTTCACGCGTGCAATATGTAATCTCAACCGGAGGGAGATTTTTCTTTTTTATCCAATACCACCAACCATATACACTCATCACAATATAATATCCGCTTAGTAAACATTCTGCATATAACCCAACTACGAATAATACATACATACCCAACAAGGTCCCTATAATACCCGTTGGGTATAACCATATTTTATTTGCTTTTGCAAATAAAACTTCGGCGACAGAAAACACGACACTTACCCATACTATCCAACTTGTTTCTTGTATTTGCTGAACAAGCAAAGACCACCAATACTGTAATATCATAACTACTTAAATTTAATAATACTGCCCAAAGTGTAAGCAAATTAGATACTCTAAATGCTTTGTAAGTATTATCCTCTATTCCTACGCCGGCATTATCCGGATCAGGTGTATGAAAGAATTTCAGTTTTTGCCTATTTCTTTCAATGGGTATAATCTCAGCCTTTCTTTCTGCAGGTGGATGTTAGAGTTATTTAACTATTTCTCTATCAATCCTGCAAGGCACCCCTTGAGCTTGTTATTGCAAATGTAGGATAAAATGATCCTTATCAAAGTAATAATTATGTCATAACATATCCTATAATTCGATACATATCCCCTTAATTAACCATACCTTCTTTATCTTTGCGCCTTAAAATTATTGTAACAAAATGGCACTGATAAAAAGCATATCTGGAATAAGGGGCACAATTGGCGGAAGAACAAATGAAAATTTAACTCCATTAGACATTGTAAAATTTACAGCAGCATTTGGCACTTTATTAATGCAAGAGAGTGATAAGAAAACAATTGTTGTGGGCAGAGATGGCCGCATTAGCGGAGCCATGGTTAAAAATTTAGTGATCAGTACTCTAAACGCCTTAGGTTTAGATGTGATCGATTTGGATTACAGTACAACACCAACAGTAGAAATGGCAGTAGTATTCGAAAATGCAGCCGGCGGCATCATACTAACGGCAAGCCATAACCCAAAAGAGTGGAACGCATTAAAGTTATTAAATAGTAAAGGTGAATTTATTAATAGCGAAGAAGGCAAAAAAGTATTAGACATTGCAGCAAGAGAAGATTTTACTTTTGTAAACGTTGATAAACTTGGAGT
>DATHNB010000039.1:0-2760 GCA_035486495.1 Ferruginibacter sp.
GACTTTGGAGAACGGTTGCCAGGTTAGAATACCTGAGTGCTGTGATTGAATGTTCTTTTCCAAAACTCTTTTCATCTGAGGTAATCGCCTTTTCGAGAAGTATTTTAGCTCCGTTGTGGTCGCCAAATTCTTGAAGTAGCATGGCCAAGTTGGAATACTTAGCTGCTGTTGTTGGATGCCATTCCCCGAAGTTCTTTTCATCTGAGGCGATAGCTTTTTCATGCAATGTTTTAGCTACCTGATTCTCGCCAAGATACCGAAGTACAGTTGCGAGATTGGAATAGCTGGTGGCCGTTGTGGGATGATCTCCTTCAAAGTTTTCTTCATTGAATCTAACCACTTTTTCCAATAATATTTTTGCTCCACTATAATCGCCCAATTCTTTAAGTACTGTACCCAGATTAGAATAGTTATGTACGGTGGTGGGATGATCTACACCAAAATTCTTTTCGTCGGAAGCAACCGCTTTTTCCAACAGTAATTTAGCATCCTGATATTCGCCGAGGTCGCGAAATACAGCTGCAAGATTGGAATAACTACCTGCCGTATCGGGATGATCTGCGCCAAAATTCTTTTCATTTAGGGCAACAGCCCTTTTGAATAGTATTTTAGCTTCCTGGTATTCACCAAGCTCACGAAGCACCGCAGCGAGATTGGAACAGCTGCTTGCAATTTTAGGATCATCTTTTCCAAAGGTTTTTTCATACAAGGCAAGCCCTTTTTCCTGCAGTATTTTAGCGGCTTGGTAATCCCCGAGGTATAAAAGAACATTTCCGAGGTTGCAATATCTCGCGGTGGTAATTATGTGCTCTTTTCCAAAAAGAATTTGACTTGCGGCAACCGCCTTTTCCAATAATTTTTTAGCTCCCTGATAGTCGCCAACGAATAGAAGCATTAATGCCAGTTCGTTTTGCAACATTGTAATTATCTCTGACGTGTCTTCAGTGGATTTAGCGAGTAAAGCTTTGCCAAAAGGTATCCAAGTAATTTTATCCACAGGATTGTCCTGGGACTGATCAATGTTTAACCTTATTGAAACCGACTGTATAAGAAAATCAATGTCTGCGTTATTGATCGTTTGTTGTTTTACTACAACCTCTGCTATTATTCGGTGCATTTTGTAGCTATCCAACACTTTGTTCTCAAGTAACCAACCTTTCCGGCTAAGCATTACCAAGGTTTTAGCAAAGACCTTAACATCCAAGTTTTCCTCATTTACCAATAAGTCTTTCAGTAAATCATAAGTATGAAATTCGTTTGGGAGACAGGCAAACTGTTTCATTAGCCAGATTTCATCTTTGTTCAACCGACTTAAATTAAATATTGTTGACAAATAAGAGGTAATTCTTTCAACTTCGCCGGGATTTCGATTATGTGCTACATCCAAATTGCTTTCTATGTCATTTTCGATAGCCTTCCGTAACTCCGAAATATCATACCGTAATTCTTGTGCGGTTTTTGCTAATATTTCAATCGTTAGTGTATGATAATCGACGATCACAATCAATTCTTTTATATCCTGTTCATTTAGTTTTTGAAGGGTATAATGTTTTCTAAAAAGTTCAACAGCGTTTGTTTCACTTAAAAAGCCAAGCAGCTTAGAATAAAATCCAATACCAGATATTTCCTCTCGTGAAGTGACAAGTAAATGCCAGTTTGGCCTATTAGGCAATATATCCAAATGTGTCTTTAAAGATTGTTCCGCATTATCTATGATTAACAAATTAGGCTTATCATTTATAGCTTTTAACCTTCTGATAATTTCATTAAATAGTTTTTCGGGTTCTATATCCGACTTTTTTATACGCAGGTTTTCAACCAGGCCATTTTCAGTTACAAAGTCACTGATTAGATTATCTGAATTTTGACTAATCCAGACTATATGATTATAGTCATCATAGTATTCGCCTATAAATGTTTGTGCAAACGTGGTTTTGCCTATACCACCCATTCCGCTCACTACCACAACGTTTTTCTGTTGATTTATGAGTTGGTGTAAATGTTTTAGATCATCATCACGGCCAACAATATCTTCGATATACGTTTTGGGTAATTTAAGTGTAAGTTCCTTCGGTAGTTTTAATTCTTCGTCATGAAAATGGTAATGTATCTTATCTCCGATATTGACAACTCCTACATTTGTTATATTACCTTGAACAATATTTTTCTGCCGCGCAACTCCATTTAATTGAAATATAAAGTTCGCTGGAATTTGTTCTTTTTGTTGTTCAATTATTTGTAAAAGGTGATCAATTTGAGCCGAATCTAATTTTTCTAATTTCTCAAAAGTGTCTAAACTATCGTTCGGATTAATATGAAGATCACGACCTTTAATATCTTTTATATAGATGTTCCCATCTTTAAAGTGAATAGAATTATGATCTTGCATTGCATTTAAAACCAACTCGAAATTAATTAATTTATTCAAAATCAGGCAATTTAAATCGAGTAATATAATTTAGATGCTCCCCCCTGTTTTGAAGAGAGAAGAGTTTTAGAAAGACCCAAGCAGAACAGGCTATATCTTAAAATCCCCGCCAAGTCAAGCGTGTTTCGCTTAACTTTAAACAATTCTAAGCGTCCACGCCGATGGCTTTCCCCAACCTGGCGCTGGAATTAAGAGCAGACAAAAGCGTTGACCTTCCCGTGAAAAATGAGCAAAATTCGACTTAGGACTCAAGACTTAATACCCCATCAATCATTCAACGCCTGGTACACCAACGGCTTGAACGCGGCGGCGGTGTTAGCCACATACGGACC
>DATHNB010000040.1:0-3535 GCA_035486495.1 Ferruginibacter sp.
CGGGATAATAATTTCATAATATAAAATTAAATTCAGGAGAAAATAAGAAGAGACATTTTAACAAAATAATTAACAAAAATGATGCTTAAAATGGAATACGAACTTATCCTTAGTACGGATGGTTTGATAAATTGTTTGTTAATACAGTATATTCCAATTATTACCAGGAACAAAAGACATGGAATAAGAGGCGGATACATTTTAAAACTATCTGTAAATCTGCCTTGTAGCAATAACAGAACAGCCCGCTGGAAGCCGCAAAAAGGGCAGTCGATACCAAATAAAAGTTTAAACGTACACGGAAGAAGATGATTATTTAACCAGTGTAACATGGGTTACAGAGTTACTAATACCATTAATTCCAGTTTGTATGGGAGAGGTTTGAAAATAAAAAGGTTCCTACAATAATATAATACAGCACCCCTATTATAAGCCATACTGCAGTAAGGCAGATCCCAATAATGGACATGGTAAACCCGGCATTCAGATTTTTCCAGCCGTCGTACATGTCAGGGTTTTGCTTGTAAAGCCTTCTGCCCTCAACGGAGAGAGCTACCCCTATAATACCTAGCACAAGCCCAACCCCATAACAGCATATAGTACTGAACACAACTGAAATTATTCCTAAAACTAATACAGCGGTAGTATTGGGTAACTGGGGTTTTTGTTCCATGATTTTGATTGTATTATTTGCTGCAAATGTAATATCTTTTTGTTACGATACTATTAGCAAATTGAAACAGCTAATCTCAGGGGTAGTTTAAAGGTGGTAATTCAGTGAATGATTTTACCGTTAAAAAAAGCTGTTTGTGCTTATGTATATATGAAATAAGCGCAACTCCTTCAAACTTTCTAACGGGCTTATGTTTGGCCTTTGCAGTATCGGTTTTTGGATGAGGAGGCCCGCCATAGCCTCCACTATGGGATTCACTTATTAAAATAGTATATTTTATTTTGTGGGTAACCGAATCCATAGTGCGTTCATACCTGCCATTATGGGCTGCAAAATCAAGCGGGTAATCGTTGCCGTTTATCCAAACGGTATCGGGTATGGCGTTTTTAAAATCGGTTTCAAGCTCCAGGTTAAAATTGATTCCCGAATTTCCCACAACACCTCCTGCCCAACGCTGTTTTGTAGATTTTGTTACTTTTAGTGACTGTGCCTTGCCAATAAAGCAAAACAGAATACAATAAACAAGGAATGTTATTTTATTTTTTTTCATGTAATATCGAATTATTAACCCTTGGGCGCATTTATTCCAGCCAGTTTATACGCCCCTTCTTCAAAAGTATAAAAAAGATTCATAAAAAGTGTTTTACCAGGCAAAGGGCATTTGAAGCTTATTACCACAACTCCTTTATTTTTAATTACAGAAAAGTTTTGAAAATATATTGTGTAATCGTTAAAATGACCCAGAGAGTCCATAGTGTTTAGGGTTTTTTTAGCATCATCAAAAGTTATATTGGCTTTAAGCATAGCGGAAGAACCTTCATAAATTTCCTTGTATTTTTTATGTTTCAATAACTCCCAAAAGTTTTTTGTAAGTTGAGTTAAATAAGGTATTTTATTGGCGCTGTCGGCAACTACACTCAGTGATAACAAAGTATTTGCTGCCCCGGGCATTACCGAGATACAAATGGCCGCTTTGCCCATTTTTTCAAAAGCGCCATTGATAATATAAGAATGGGTGGAGGAATTTTTGTTGATCCTGTAACCTTCCTTTATACTTTCAGCCTGATAGGATGTTAACTTCCCGAAAAGGCTGCTTAAATAAATGTTGTAGTCATCTAAAACTTGTTGGGGCGAATGTGATTTAAGGACTGGAGAAGCATAATTGAAAGCAGGTTTAATATCTCCTGATTTGAAAAGAAAGAGAATATAATTCACAAACTGGCTTTCGGAAGAATCCATTTCCAGGTTAATAAAGGAAGGTGTATTGTAGCTATAGTTCTCTATAGGCCTTCCATACAGTTCTTTTATCTCCGTAGTATCGAAATATAAATTGGTATCTGCATAAATTAAGTATTGCCAGGCAAGCGAATCGGAAAAGGAAGTAAGCTTTTGTTTGGTAATTGAATAGCCTGATTTAACATCGTAATTAATACTATTGGAGTTTACAGCGTCAAAGGAATAATTCAATGAATCAGCTTCCGTTTTATAAAATTTAAGGGCTTTGCTTTCACTGATGGTATTATTATATAATAATGTAAAGTTGCATTCATCGAACCAGTGTATCTTATATACCTTGCATTCGTGGTTTTTTATATCAGCTTCAATCCAGTATTCAAGCCCCCGGTAGACTATCACACTATCTTTTGGATTATCTTTGAAATAAGTTCCTCCTATGAAATTTTTGCAATCCGGTAAACGTGACTGGCCTTTAATACAGATAAAGCTTAGCAACAGTAATATGGCTGGGAAAAGACTTTTATTCATGAGGATCCGGGATAATAACGGGACTAAATTACACGATTTAAGGTTTCTTAACAATGAGAAGTTAGTTGTAGCGTTAAATTTGCATTCCTGTCTGGCGTTCAGGCGGGCATTCTTAATTATTTTGAACAAAGGGGTAGCCCATATTTTATTACTTCTGTTTACTATTTCCGGAATTGTAAATGCACAGCCTTCACCTGCAGGGCAAAGTATTACAATTAAAGGAAAAGCTGTCAGCGCAAAAGGATTAGGCGGGCTTTACCAGGTAATAGTAATAAACCAACGAACTTCAGAAGGCCTGCTGGCTGATCCCAATGGGAATTTTAAAGTTATTTCTTTAAAAAATGATACCATACTGGTAAGCGCTTCAGGATATGGGGTTAGAAAAATATGCTTTCATGATTCGATGGACAGAACTGTATATAATGTTACAATTAGGCTCGATAGCATTCATTACAGTCTTGCGGAGGTAAAAATATATCCTACTAAAACCCTTAGGGATGTAAATAAGGAGAGGAACGCTTTAGGTGAGATACCTAATACCGACATCAACCCGGATGCAAATCCGATATTTAACCCTATAAGTTACTTATATGAGCGGTTTAGCCGGCTGGAGCGTTCCAAAAGAAAAGTAGCTCAACTGGAGGATGATGAGAAGAGGAGGGAAGTACTAAAAGACCTGTTCCACATTTATATCCGGCATGATATTATTGACCTGAGCGATGCGGAATTTGAAAAATTCCTTGATTATTGCAATTTTCCGGATGATTTCATAAAGAATTCAACCGACTATGACCTGGTAATGGCCATTAAATACCGGTACGAGCAGTTCGAAAAAATGCACGATTATGTTTCGCCCTTCAGCAAGCAATAGTTCTGAACTGAATTATGGAATATAAGATAAACGAATCTTTTATTCATAACTAAGCTTTTCTGAAGGTTTTTTTTCGATGATTTTTAGTTCTTCCTTTAAAGTTTATTTTTTTGTGATTCAGCCTGTTAAAAAGAACTAGTAATTTACCAGGCGTTTAGTTGATTTAAATCATGAGATCCGGTCTCTGATTGAAATACTATTGTAAAAATTACCTGATGGAAACAGTA
>DATHNB010000041.1:0-3939 GCA_035486495.1 Ferruginibacter sp.
CCAATCATTTTTGCTCAGGCAATACTTTTTCTTCCTACTATATTTTCAGGATTTACAGGAGGAGGATGGGCTAAGTATTTTACAGATCAAACGAGTGTTATCTATATGATAGTTTATTCGGTTTGTGTTATCGCATTTACATTTTTGTATACGGCGTTAATATTTAATCCGAAACAAATGGCTGAAGATCTAAAACGTAATAATGGGTTTATTCCGGGTGTTAAACCTGGTCAGCCGACTGCTGATTATATCGGTACTATTATGGATAGAATAACTTTACCAGGTGCTATTATATTAGCGTTCATTGGTATTTTACCTGGTATTTTCCAGTTGGTATTTAAAACGCAACAAGGATTTTCTACTTTCTATGGAGGTACTTCGCTTTTAATTATGGTGGGTGTTATCTTAGATACATTACAGCAAGTAGAAACGCAATTATTAATGCGTCAGTATGATGGGTTGATGAATACGGGAAGAATACTTGGCAGACAAAGAGTTGCTTCAGGAATGTAATTCTAAAATAGAAAATTATAATATACAATAGCCCTGACGATAAGATCGTCGGGGTTTATTTTTAATTTTGCATAATGATACAATATAAAACAAAAGAAGAAATAGAGATCATGCGGCATAGTTGCCTGATGGTAGGGAAGTCTCATGCGGAAGCTGCTAAGGTTCTGAAAGCAGGTATGACTACTATGCAGGTAAATAATATTGTAGAAGAATTTATAAGAGATAATGGAGGTATACCAACATTCTTAAACTATGGCGGTTTCCCTTATGCTACTTGTATCTCTGTAAACAATGCTGTAGTACATGGCTTTCCGGGAAAACATATTTTGAAAGATGGAGATATTATTTCATTAGATATAGGAGTTTTTAAAAATGGATTTCATGGTGATAGCGCATATACGTACGCGATAGGTGAAGTAGCTGATGATGTAAAACAGTTATTAAAGGTAACAAAGGAATCTTTATACGCAGGTATTCAAAGAGCAAGAAAGGGAAACAGAATAGGAGATATAGCTAACGCGATACAGGAACATACTGAGAAAAAAAATGGCTATGGTGTTGTAAGAGAATTAGTAGGACATGGTTTGGGAAGAAGTTTACATGAAGATCCGCAAGTCCCTAACTATGGTAAAAAAGGTACCGGAGCAAAGCTCAAAGAAGGAATGGTGTTAGCGATAGAACCAATGATCAATATGGGGGTAAAAGAAGTTATTCATTTAGATGATAACTGGACGGTGCTTACTAAAGATGGTAAAGTATCTGCACATTTTGAGCATGATGTTGCGATCACAAGTGGGGAGCCGGATATTCTTTCTTCTTTTGTAGAAATTGAAGCTGCAGAAAAACAAAACAAAAATTTATCCTGGAGCTATTAGTCAATAGTCTCCAATAGTAGAACCATATTTATGTCTAAAAAGAAACTTGTTGTGATCGGAGGCGGAGCAGCAGGTTTTTTTTGTGCCGTTAATGCAGCACAGATGGATCCCTCGCTTGAAGTAGTTATCATTGAAAAGACCAGCAAATTATTAAGTAAAGTAAAAGTAAGTGGTGGCGGCCGTTGTAATGTTACGCATGCGTGTTTCAGTATTGCAGACATGATAAAAAAATATCCGCGCGGTGCAAGTTTTTTAAAAAAAGCTTTCCATGATTTTTTTACAACAGATACAATTGAATGGTTTAAAAAAAGACATGTTGAATTAAAGACGGAACCTGATGGAAGAATGTTCCCTGTATCTAATACATCGCAATCAATTATTGATTGTTTGATGAATGAAGTAAATAGGTATGATGTTGGAATATTGATGAACAGAGATGCGAAACAATTGACAATTGATAATGGACAATGGAAAATTGTATTTGCCAATGATGAAGTGATTCATGCTGATTATGTTTGTATTGCGAGTGGTGGCTATCCTAAGTCTGTACAGTTTGAATGGTTGAAAAACATTGGGCATACTATTGAAGAACCTGTACCTTCTTTATTTACATTCAACATGCCCGGTAATTCTGTTACAGAATTGATGGGGATTACGGCAGAGAGGGTTTCAGTTAAAATAAACGGAACTAAATTATCACAAGAAGGCCCTTTACTAATTACACATTGGGGAATGAGTGGTCCTGCTATATTAAAATTATCTGCACAAGGTGCAAGGGAATTGGCGAATAAGAATTACGAATTTACTATCAGCATAAATTGGTTGCCAGTCTATAACGAACAAACACTAAAAGAAAAATTTCAACAGGTACGTTTTGATATTGCAGCAACAAAAATAGCTAACAGAAATCCGTTTGGTGTACCGCAAAGACTATGGCAATATCTGATGCAACAATCGGCTATCCATGAAGATATGCGTTGGGCAGATCTGCCTGCAAAGGAGCAAAATAAATTCATTAAAAATTTATGTGCACAGGAATTTGCTGTAAAAGGCAAAACAACTTTTAAAGAGGAATTTGTAACAGCAGGTGGTATTAATTTAAATGAGATAGATCATGCAACTATGCAAAGTAAGATAGCACCCAACTTATTTTTTGCAGGGGAAGTAATTGATGTGGATGGTGTTACAGGCGGATTCAATTTTCAAAATGCCTGGACTACAGGCTACATCTCTGCTAAGGCTATTGCTTTATTAAGTCAAAAGTGAAAACCAAAAAGTAAATATACAACGCTTGCCTTATAAAGGCTGTTTAACTTATTACTTAGTCTTATTATGTTTATCCAACCAATCCTCTTCCTTTGCATCGCCAAGTCCTAGCGTCATTGTTATAATAAAAATAAAGCCTAATTGAATTACCAAGAAATAATGTGAGAATTCATCTAAGGTTAATTGGATATTATTTCTAATTTTTATAAAATTAATTGTAGCAATTGTTAATGATGCTAGACAAGTTAAAAATCCCAACGTGAAAAATATCGTTCCAAAGATTCTTGAAATTTTGCTTGCCGCAAGTGCTATTTTAGATCGTAGAAAATAATAGGTAGTAAAGAATATGCCATAAGGAATGATAAGCACAACATAGCCGTAAAAATCAGTAAAGCCTGGTATATTGATGGCTATGATAGAAAGGAAACGTAAGATAAAAATAATCAGTGCAATAGCTATTATTACTCCTAAAAATGTTCCTACTATTACCATTAGTAGAGTAAGGAATCTATTATTGTTATTCATTGACAAAATATTGAACTGCAAACTTAATTCTTAATTGAGAATTAAGGAATAAAGAATTGGGATATATCTTTTGGCAAACACTTTAACAAAGATGAATTAGATTCTTCGCTTCGCTCTGAATGACAAGTCAAATCGATCTTCGCGAATCCGGTAATCCAAAAATCCGACAAATCCCAATTCAGACAATCAAATACGAAAATTGAAAAATCAGACCAATCATATTAATCAACTTCAATCAACAGTTCAGACAAAAAGCAACCACAAAAAAATCCCACTGCTTTCGCAATGGGATCTGTATAAAACTTATGAGAGAAGATTATTTTGATTCTTCAGCAGAATCACCATCCATTTTAGCTTTTAAGCTAGCTAATGCACCGATATCACCTAAAGTAGTTTTTTCAACTTTACTTTGTAAAGCTTTAACCGCTTTTTTGGTTACTTCAGCATCCGCTTTCTTTTCTTTTACGATAGCTTGTTTTTCTTCTTCCTGAACTTGTTCCCATAAACGAGTATGACTTAACACAATGCGTTTATCGTTACGATCAAATTCAATAACCATGAATTTAGCTATTTCATCAGCACCGATACTTTTGCCATCTTCTTTCATTAAGTGACGGTTAGGAGCAAATCCTTCTAAACCGTAAGGCAATTGTACTATAGCACCTTTATCATCCTTTTTAGTAACTGTCCCTTCATGAATACTTCCGATTGGGAACGTACCTTCTAAAGAGTTCCAAGGATCTTCTTCAATTTGTTTGTG
>DATHNB010000042.1:0-6405 GCA_035486495.1 Ferruginibacter sp.
GTAAAAGTAAAAGATGCGATCGTAGATTATTTTAGAAACAAAACCGGCCAACGCCCAAACTCGGGGCCAGAACTTGATAAAACAGTGATTCATTTATATTGGAAAGAATTAGTAGCAGAATTATTTATTGATACATCGGGAGAAACGTTATCTAAACATGGCTACAGAAAAATTCCCGGTAAAGCACCAATGCTGGAAGCTTTAGCAGCAGCAACATTGCTAGCAACAAAGTGGGATAGAAGATCCGCGTTTGTAAATCCGATGTGTGGATCAGGTACTGTTGCTATTGAGGCGGCATTGTTGGCTACTAACAGGAAGCCGGGATTATATCGTTCTAATTATGCTTTTATGCATTTAGTTGGTTATGATAAAGCTTTTTATGATAACTCACTACAACGATTAAACGAAGATATTATCGATGTGCCTGAGTTAAAAATTATAGCTACAGATATTAGTGCAGATGCTATCAATGTAACTAAAATAAATGCAGGCGCAGCGGGAGTTACAGACTATATTGAATTTGGATTAGGAGATTTTGAAACGACAAATATCCCTGAAGATCAGCCAGGTGTAATTTATTTTAATCCTGAATATGGCGATAGATTAGGAGTAGAAGCAGAGCTGGAAATTACATACAAACGTATAGGTGATTTTATGAAGAAAAAATGCAAAGGTTATACCGGATATATTTTTACGGGTAATTTAGAATTGGGGAAAAAGATAGGATTAAAGCCAAGTCGTAGAATAGAATTTTACACTAGTAAGATTGATTGTCGTTTGTTTGAATATGAGTTATATGCAGGAACGAAGAGAACTGATAAGTAATATTGAAGATTGAATATTTACTTATTCAATCTTCAATATTCAATTTCTTATTTGGTATCATATCCCCAAGTGATCAAGGTAGCACCCCATGTAAATCCGCCCCCGAATGCAGCTAGCACCAATTTATCTCCTTTCTTTAATTGTTTTTCCCAATCCCACAAACATAATGGAACAGTTGCAGCAGTAGTATTGCCATAACGTTGAATGTTCAGCATTACTTTATCTAATGATAATCCCATGCGATTGGCAGTAGCATCGATAATTCTTTTATTGGCCTGGTGTGGTACCAACCATGCAATATCATCACCAGTTAAATTATTTCTTTGTAACAGATCATACGCAGCGTCTGCCATGCTTTTAACAGCAGCTTTAAAGACTGTAGGTCCTTCTTGCCTGATGTAATGTTGCTTGTTTTGCACCGTTTCTACCGAAGCAGGGTGTAAAGAGCCACCAGCTTCCATTCTAAGAAAATTTCTTCCTGCGCCATCACTTTTTAGTAAGCTGTCTTGTACACCGATATTTTCTGTAGTAGGTTCCAGCAAAACAGCTCCGGCACCGTCTCCAAAAAGAATACAAGTGCTTCTATCTGTATAATCAACAATGGCACTCATTTTATCTGCACCAACGATCACTACTTTTTTGTAACGGCCACTTTCTATTAATGCAGCTCCTGTAGTTAGAGCGAATAAAAACCCCGAGCATGCGGCACTTAGGTCATATCCGAAGGCATTTATAGCACCGATCTTATCGCAAACGATATTAGCTGTAGAAGGGAAAACCATATCAGGTGTAACTGTAGCACAGATCATGCAATCTATTTCTTCGGGCGTGATGCCTCTTTTCTTGCAAAGTTCTAATACAGCAGGAACTACCATATCTGAAGTAGCTAATCCATCACCTTTTAAAATTCTTCTTTCTTCAACACCCGTTCTTGTTTTAATCCATTCATCATTGGTATCAACTATTTCTTCCAGCATTTTATTTGTCAACCGAAAATCAGGAACATACCCACCAACAGCTGTTATAGCCGCATTGATTTTTTGCATCATGTATAAAGATTTTATAGCTTTTTGGTAATCATTCATTAATGAACGAAAAGTTGGCAAAAATACGGTAAAAAATTGTAGTGTTTATACCCAAGCGCATTTCATTAGAAATTATAGTAAGGCATTGAATTTTAGTGCTTTCTCTGCTAAATTATCGTTAATTTCGTAGCTTCACTCTAACACGCTATGTACGCATATTTGCAAGGAAAATTTACTTACAAGAGTCCTGCCCAGGTTTATGTAGATATAAATGGGGTTGGATATGAGGTTAATATAAGCCTCAATACCTATTCTCATATCCAATTATTGGAGGAGGGGAAGCTGTATACCTATTTGCAAATCAAGGAGGATGGCCATATTTTATATGGTTTTTTTGATAAGGTGGAAAAAGATATGTTCATTATGTTAATTGGTATATCTGGTGTTGGGGCTGCAACTGCAAGGATGATGTTGTCTAGTTTAAAGCCGGATGAGATAAATAGAGCCATTGCTCAAGGCAACGTTAAGGTTCTAGAAGGGGTCAAAGGGATAGGGAAAAAGACGGCGGAGCGATTGATACTAGAATTGAAAGATAAAGTAGGAAAAATAATCTCAGATATCAATATACCAATAACAGCAAGTAGTAGTTTGCAACAGGATGCTTTAAATGCACTAATAGCATTAGGGATATCCAGACAGCAGGCCGAGACATCGGTACAGAAACTTATTTTGTCTGAACCATCTATAACTAATTTAGAAGAACTCATTAAAAAATCCCTAAAAGCTATTTAGAAGAACTCTACCTAAGACACTTACTGGATGTTGCTTAAAAGCAAATTAAATTTTAAGAGCGTAGGCTTTTCTTCTACACTGGTGCTGATGATTACATTCGTAATGATCGGTTTACCCGTTGCTGCGCAAAATGGTGCAACAATTACGTCAAATTCTGCAGACAGTACAGCTCCTAACTATAATGATAGTTTGCGTTTTCCAATACATGATCGTCGCGGAGATTTTATAAGCGATAATAAAAAAAGTACTTACGATCTTGATCAACCTCCAAATATTGATGATTCAGTAGCGTACGATAATAAAACGCAATTGTATACGGTATATGAAAAGATTGGCGACAAATATTACCGCACGCCGGTTACCTATACTTTTGATGAATATTGGAAAATGCGGGATCAGCAATCGCAGGATGATTATTTTCAACAACGTGCTAATATCTTAACATTGCTGAATGATAAGAAAGCTGCTCCCAAGCTAAATGTATATGATAATTTATTCAACAGGTTATTTGGTAATGGGAAAATAAGCATTGCTCCGCAAGGAAATGTTGATGTGCTGGCTGGTTACAAAGGACAGAATATAGAAAATCCCGCATTGCCTATTAACGCAAGAAAAACTGGTGGGCTTGATTTTGATATGAATGCTCAGGTGAATGTAAATGCTCAGATTGGCGATAAATTAAAGTTCCCTATTAATTATAATACGTTAGCAAATTTTGGACAGGATAATCAATTGAAACTTGATTACACAGGTTTAGACGATGAAATAATAAAACGCTTTGAAGCGGGTGATGTTAAATTTACTTTGCCTACAACATTTATACAAGGGTCTCAACAATTGTTTGGTATTAAAACGCAATTGCAATTTGGTAAATTATTTATCACGGGCGTTTTAGCTAATGAAAAATCACAAAAGCAGACAGTTAATTTACAGGGTGGAGCTGCAGTGCAAACCATCAACATAAAGGCGGATGCTTATGATGAGAACAGGCACTTTTTACTGGCCCAGTATTTTAGGGCCAATTTTAATAAGACAATGGCCAATATCCCGGCTATTACTACACCTATTCATATTCTTCGTATGGAAGTATGGGTGACGAATCATATTGGTACTACACTTAATACAAGAGATGTTGTTGGATTAGCGGATCTAGGGGAAAGTAGCCCATATCTTTCTTCTATAAACGTATTGAGCAATTTTCCGCCGGCGTCAAATGGTGTTAATCCTCCATCTAATGGTATTAATGATCTTTATAGTAAAGTAGTTGGGAACTCTAGTAATCGTTCGCCTTCACTAGTTGTGAATACGTTACAAAGTATGGGTTTATCACAGGTGCAGGATTTTGAACATACGTTTGCCCGTAAGTTAGATTCAACTCAATATACTTTTAATCCACAGGTTGGATACCTTTCGCTTAGCACTCCTTTACAACCGAATGATGTTTTAGGAGTTGCATATCAATACTCTTATAACGGACAAATTTATCAGGTAGGGGAATTTTCAACAGATATTCCACCTGATACTACTGTAGGAGCCGTATCACAAGTATTGTTTCTTAAATTATTAAAAGCTACTTCGCAGAGAACCAATTTGCCGATATGGCAATTAATGATGAAGAACGTTTATTCTATTGGCTATGGTACATTATCGCCAACAGATTTTACTTTGAATGTGCTTTATCAGGAACCCAGCTTGGGTACAAAAACGTATGTACCATTTGGTGATAAAAATCAAGGAGCACCTATTATATCGTTACTTAATTTGGATAGGCTTAATAAACAAATGGAGCCTCAACCGGATGGGGTATTTGATTACGTTGAAGGATATACAGTAATATCGCAATATAGCAGGATCGTTTTTCCTGTATTGCAACCCTTTGGACGTGATCTTGCTTCGCAGATATATACAACCGTGCCATCTACTGCAAAAGATAGTTTGTTTTATCCTTTATATGATTCTATCAAAGCTGTTGCAGTGCAGTATCCTAATCTTGACAGGTTTGTAATGCAAGGCTCTGCTCATACTTCGGGGTCTTCTGACATTAGTCTTGGTTACAATATTCCTCGTGGATCCGTTACCGTTACTGCTGGTGGACAAACATTAGTTGAAGGAACTGATTATGATATTAACTATGATCTGGGAACGATTAGAATTATTAATCAGGCTATTTTAAATGCTGGAATACCAGTACAGGTAAGCTTTGAAAACAATGCCTCGTTTGGTATTCAGCAAAAAAATTATACGGGTCTAAGGCTAGATTATAAGGCAATCGATAAATTAAATGAACAGCTGGCCTTAGGAGGTACCCTTGTGCGTTTAGGTGAAAAACCGTATTTCACAAAAGTAAATTATGGAGAAGATCCTGTACGAAATACGATGTATGGGTTAGATGCAACTTACCATAAAAGTTTACCGAGGCTTACCAAAATATTAGATAAACTGCCAAATTTCAATTCCACTGCTCCATCAAGTATCACTGCTTATGGTGAAGGTGCTTATTTAAAACCAGGGCATGCTCCGCAAATAGGAAAAGGGACAGCAGGCGCAGTTGATGTGGATGATTTTGAAGGAAGCACATCAGGTATTGATCTGCGTTTTCCTTCAACCAGCTGGGTGTTGGCATCAACGCCATATAATTCACCAGATGCAAATGGTAACATTATGTTTCCTGAAGCTGCTTTAAATGATGATATACGTTATGGTAAAAACAGAGCAAAAATTGCATGGTATGAAATTGACCCTACCTTACAACAAGGCACTCTTATATCTACTCAACAGTTAAGTGATCCAAGGGTTCGTGTGGTATATCAAACAGATGTGTTTCCGCAAATCTCAACAGATTTTGGGCAGAGCCAGTTAAGTACTTTTGATTTAGCATATTATCCTACAAACAAAGGTCCGTATAACTATAGTTCAGATGCTGCGGATGTAGATGCCAATAATAATTTAAAGAATCCGACACAACGTTGGGGCGGGCTAATGCGTAGCCTTAGTCAAACAGATTTTGAAACGGCCAATATTGATTTTATAGAGTTTTGGATACAAGATCCTTTCCTTACAAACGAATCTTCGGCCGGAGGTAAATTGTATTTTGATCTGGGCAATGTTTCAGAAGATGTTTTAAAAGATGGTAAAAGGTTTTATGAGAGTGGTTTGCCAACGCCAAGCGTGCCTGCATTAGTGGATACATCTGTTTGGGGAAGAGTGCCACTTAACCCGGTAGAAACCGTTGATGCTTTTAGTAATGTACCTAGTGAAAGGCCATATCAGGATGTAGGTTTTGATGGCTTGCCCGATGACTCAGAAAGAGTATGGCGTCAACCTTATTTAAACCAGTTACAGGCGATCGTCAGCAATACCGCGGCAATGCAACAAGTTCAAAATGATCCTTCACTGGATGATTATTTGAATTATCAAGATCCTTCAATTCCTGCAGGTACTGGTATATTGGCACGATATAAGAATTTTAATGGTCCTGATGGTAACTCACCAATAACTACAGGAAACACCACTACGGCGGCTACAATATATCCCGATCAGGAAGATCTTGATAATGATAATGTGCTTAATCAGGATGAAGAGTACTTTCAGTATGAAGTTGATCTAAAACCAAAAACAGATCCGGAAATGGTTGTGGGTAGTAATTTTATTGTTGGCATAAGGATGGATACTGTTACTTATGCTAACGGGACAACTAATATTGAACAATGGTATGACGTACGTATTCCTATAACTTCTTATCAAAGTAAGGTTGGTAACCTTC
>DATHNB010000043.1:0-6957 GCA_035486495.1 Ferruginibacter sp.
AAAAGATTTATCATTCCAGGAAAGAAAAAATAAACTATGCTTTATATCACACAGCTAATCTATATAAAACCCGGACAAGAAGATATTTTTCATCAGTTTGAAAATATTGCTATCCCCATAATATTGAAATACAATGGACAACTTTTGTTAAGAGTAAGACCGGATGAAAAAACGATCATTGAAAAAAATATTGAGCAACCTTATGAAATTCATTTAATAGAATTTGCTATCGAAGAGGATTTTACAAATTTTATGCAAGATGAAGAGCGGAAGCAATTCCTGCATTTGAAGGAGCAATCGATCAAAACATCAATCTTAATAAAAGGAACAAAATTATAACTCTACCAACAGAAAGCATACATTTTTCGTTGCGAAAATTTGAAGCCGGAATAACCAATAAATAGCAATACCAAAATAGAATAGGTTGCAAAAAATATTGGATTGTTTTTAAATACAAAATACGAAATAGAGTATCCTGATATTATTAATAGAGACATCATCAATGGTTTTGTAAAAACAAAAAAGCCTAATTGTTTCTGATAGATCTTTCCAACCGGAATTAAATATTGTTGAAAAATATTCATGCTTTCCCTAATGTCATTAATAGAATGTTCTTCATAATATTTAAAGCAAGCCGTTAATGAATCCATAACAAACTGTTTGCTTTCCTCGTCCTGCAAAGAATTGAAATGGAAAAAGAAATTGCTGATACTATTTAAGTGATAATACTTTTTATTAGTACCAAGATTTTTTCTATACCTGTTTAATTCTTCTTCAAGATCGATAATATCCATTTGTCGTGCTTAAGATGTTTTCACAAATTCACCGATTGTTGCAATTGTTTTATCAAGATCAGCGTAAGTCAATGCATTATTTAAGAACCAGCTTTCATAAGCAGATGGAGGCAAATAAATACCACGCTCCAACATGAAATGAAACAGTTTATTAAAGCGCGGAATATCAGCTTTAGCGGCACTTGCAAAATCAATAATATCATGATCGCAGAAATGCAGGCTTATCATACTTCCTAAGCGGTTTATTCTAAATCTTGTAAAACCTATTTCTGCAAATGCTTTGCGTAAACCTGTTTCGATGTATTCAGTTTTTTCGGCCAGTTTTTTATAAATGGAAGGATTGTCTTTTAATTCTTTTAGTGTTGTATAACCTGCTATCATTGCTAATGGATTGCCGCTTAATGTACCAGCCTGGTAAACATTTCCTAATGGTGCAATGTGTTGCATAATTTCTTTCTTGCCACCAAAAGCGCCAACAGGTAAGCCTCCGCCAATTACTTTTCCATAAGTAACCAGATCGGCTTTAATGTTCAATGTTTCCTGTGCACCACCTTTCGATAATCTGAAGCCTGTCATCACTTCATCAAAAATAAATACGATGCCTTCTTCATCGCATAGTTTTCTTAAGCCTTCCAAAAATCCGACAGCAGGTAATATGCAACCCATGTTTCCAGCAACAGGTTCAATAATAATAGCAGCGATTTCATTTTTATTTTCGACGACTAACTTTTTAACTTCTTCTAAATTATTATACGCAGCAACCAATGTGTCTTGTGCAACACCTGCCGTAATACCCGGAACAGTTTGAATATTTAATGTAGCCATTCCGCTACCAGCCTTTACTAAAAAAGGATCTGCGTGGCCATGATAATTTCCGTCAAACTTTATTATTTTATTTCTACCTGTGTAACCTCTTGCTAAGCGGATAGCACTCATGCAAGCTTCGGTTCCACTGCTTACCATTCTTACCAGATCAACATTCGGTACCATGCTGATAATTAGTTCAGCCATTTCAATTTCCAGTTCAGTTGGTGCGCCGAAAGATGTTGACAGATGTGCTTTTTCTTGTATCGCTTTTACAACAGGTTCATAAGCGTGCCCTAAAATCATTGGCCCCCATGATGCGATATAATCAATATATTTATTTCCATCGGCATCATACAAATAAGCGCCTTTTGCTTTTTCAATAAAGATAGGAGTGCCGCCAACACTTTTAAATGCACGTACCGGAGAGTTTACACCACCTGGAATTGATTGTTGCGCACGGGAAAATAATTGCTGACTTTTATTAGATTGGTAGTTCATATTGTTGTTTAAAAAATGCGCTAATGATTTAGTTGTTTGGTATTAAAAAAACGTCGAATAGATCTCCATAGTTTATAAAAAATTCTTTTGTTATTTTATCGTTTTTATAATAAACAGTGTAATTATAGCCTGCTATAAAGTCCCATATCTCTGATAAGCTATTTCCGAAATTAATTATGGATGCAGGATGAAGAGCCAAAATAATTTTAGGCATATGTTGTTGAATGACGTTTGATGCACCTTTTAATACGGATAGCTCAGCGCCTTCTGCATCTATTTTAATAAGATCAATTGTTGGCAGTTTTAATTCCGTTTTTAATTCATCAATACTTGTGAGGTCAATATCTATTTTATGTTCATTGCCATAATCTCTGTTATTATTTGATAAGCTGTTTGAATTATGCGCATCTATATCCGTAACATAAAAATATGTTTTGCCCGGTTTATCAGATATGGCTTTTCTTATAGGGGTTATGATATTCTTTTTCTCATTTATAGCAATTGTTTTTTGCAAGATGGCAAATGTAGATGGTGTTGGCTCAAAAGAAATGATTTTACCGGTTGCTCCAACTTTATCAGCCATAATAATTGACAACAATCCTATGTGTGCGCCTACGTCTATTATTATCATTCCTTTTTCTACATAATTGTGCAGAAAATTGATATTATTTAATTCGTAGTCAGATTCAAAATATTTGTAGTATCGTGTTGGGATGGTAACTGTAAAACCGGATATATGTCTTTTTATACCTCTGCCTAAAGTAAGAGTATCTATTATTTTGTAAATAAATTCTTTCATGTATGTCGAGTTTTGTATTAAAATTTGATTCCAAAATTAGCTGTTTTTTGATTCTTTGGTTATGATAGTTTTCTGTACTTTAGTATTCAATTAAATTAATAAACTATGTTAAGCCAATCAGTAAAAGCAAAACAGTTCACTGCAATTATAGGATTTTTGATAGGTTGCTTCGCACTGCTGTTACAGTTATACCTCATTATTCAAAACAGAACAGTAGGCGTTACAGAAACATTGATCAGGTATTTTAGTTTCTTTACAATCACTTCAAATATATTGACTACCATTTGTTTTTATTGTATAATGGGGAATCCTCAGTCTGATGCAAAACCATTTTTTGCCAGGCCCAAAACAATCGCTGCCATTACTGTATATATGTTTATTGTTGGATTGATATATAATACAGTACTTCGCTTTCAATGGTCGCCGCAAGGCTATCAAAAAATTGCAGATGAATTGTTGCATGTAGTAATGCCTTTACTTATTATCATTTATTGGTTGACATTCGCCGTAAAAAATACATTAGAATGGAAGAGTATTTTTCCATGGCTTATTTTTCCGTTTGCATATTGTGTTTATACATTGATCAGGGGAGAGATAGTTCACTTTTATCCTTATCCATTTATGGATGTAAATGCATTTGGTTTAACAACAGTATTGATCAATTCTTTGTACGTGTGTATTGCCTTTTTTGTAGTGTCGATCTTGATTGTGGCAATAGCAAAAGTGCTGACGAAAATATCTATGGGAAAATTAACTACCTAAATATTACCATACCAACTTGTTTGGTAAGCTCTATTTCCATTTGTTTAAGATGCTGGTGTGTTTGTAGCAATACCAATTGATCTTCGGCATTTTGTGTTTTTTCAAGATCGCGTTGATTCTCGTCTATCAGTCTTTTTATTTTTCTCAATTTAAGATAGTTGAGTGTTGAGAACACTTCATCTTTATACAACTCTTCTCTTGTGTGAATTTTTCCTTCATACACACGGCTCCAGTTGTGACTTATCTCAACAGAAAAATCCATAATGCTTAATACCAGTGCACTCATTTCGAGATCTTCATGATACAAAAAAGTTTTAGGTGTAGGCTCTAAACCCGCATTGTACCAGGCCTTGTATGTATTTAGAATATTGACCAGACTCTTATTATCTATTAATTCTTCTAGTTGGTTGGTATCTATTTCTGCAAAAATATGATCGGCTACTTTTTGTTCTTCGTTCCATTCATTCAAACCAAATTCCAATATACTACGCACCATTGCTCTTTCGTATTGCTCATCTTTATTTAATAACAGAAGAGCATCGTCTTCTATTTCAAAAGGTTGTTCAGCTTTTAAAAATGCATCGTTGGCATTTTCTCTGTTGGTACGATTTTCTTCTTTGGTAATTTTATCGCGCAAAAATTTATTAACCAACGCATGCAAACCTTCTTCTTCAATTTTC
The DNA here is from genome assembly GCA_035486495.1 of Ferruginibacter sp. Taxonomy (GTDB): domain Bacteria; phylum Bacteroidota; class Bacteroidia; order Chitinophagales; family Chitinophagaceae; genus Ferruginibacter. The sequence continues at coordinate 4,341 of DATHNB010000043.1, forward strand.
AATAATTGAGAAGCCTGCTTAATATAATCTTGCTGTTTAGTAAAATCTTCGGTCTTATTTATTTTGGAAATTGTTTCAGCGATCTGGTTTACAACAGCTGATTTTTTTGTGTTGTCGTTCCCCGCATCTTTTAAAGAATTTTCTAACTGAAATAAAATGAAATCTTTTTTATTCTCTGCAATAAAATCAATGAAGGCAGCAGCACCCAGTTTATTTACATAACTATCCGGATCTTCTTTGTCAGGAATTAGTACCAGCTTTACATTCAGACTTTCTTCCAGAGCCAGATCTAAACCTCTAAGTGCAGCTTTAATACCGGCGCCATCACCATCATAAATAATTGTAAGGTTGTTGGTATATTTTTTTATCAATCTCAATTGATCAGGCGTAAGGGCCGTACCACCGCTTGCTACTACATTTTCAATTCCTGCCTGGTGCAATGAAACAACATCGGTATAACCTTCTACCAATAAACATTCATCGGCTTTATCAATTGCTTGTCTTGCGAAATAACTGCCATATAAAACTTTACTTTTTACATAAATATCATTTTCCGGAGTGTTGATATATTTTGGTGCCTTATCATTTGTCTTTAAAATTCTTGCGCCAAAGCCTAATACTTTTCCGCTTTGATTGTGAATGGGAAATATGATACGGCCACGATAATTATCCATCGGCCTTTCATCTCTTACTGTAACCAATCCGCTTTTTTGCAGTAGTTCTAAATTATATTGAGCTGCTAATGCAGCTTTTGTAAAACTATCTCTTGCTTCAGGATTAAATCCTAGCTGAAATTTTTTGATGATTTCTTCTCTAAAACCGCGTTCTTTTAAATAGCTTAATCCAATATCACGGCCTTCTTCTGTATTTAATAAAACATCGCTAAAAAATTGTTGCGCAAAATTATTGATGATATATAAACTATCTGCCGCCTGTTGATGCAATTTTTGCTCAGGCGTAGTTTCTGTTTCTTCAATTTCAACATTGTACTTTTGGGCCAGCCATCGAAGAGCTTCAACATAGCTATACTTTTCATGCTCCATTAAAAATCCGATGCTATTACCGCTACGGCCACATCCAAAGCATTTGTATATTTCCTTAACAGGAGAAACGGTAAATGAGGGTGATTTCTCGTTATGAAAAGGGCAATTTCCGATATAATTAGCGCCTCTTTTCTTCAATTTTACAAATGAGCCCACTATATCGATGATATCGATACGGCTAAGTATTTGTTGTATAGTATTTGGAGAGATCACTATTTTGGCACTTGTTTTATTAAGCAAATGTACCAAATCATTTAGGGTTTAAAATTTGGCACTTTAAATATATATTTACAGCTGAATTTATGATTTTTTAACCTCTTTTTTGCTAAAATCAACTACAAACTAATACCTTTAACGATAAAAATTACTTGAAAATGAAGAAAATAATTGTCTTGTTATGTTTAGTGTTGGCAAGCACGTTAACTTTTGCGCAAACTCTTGCTGAAGTACAGGGAATGATGAATGGCGAATGGGATCCTGCTCAAGCCAAAGATGCTATTGATAAATACTTAAGTAATCCTAAAAATGACAAGGATGCAGATGCATATTTTGATAAAGCTAAAATTTATAATAAATACAGTAAAGATCCTGAACTAAAAGGTGATTGTCCTGATTGTAAAATAGAAGCATTTGAAGCCTTGAAAAAGTGTAAAGAACTTGATAGAAAAAATACACAATTACTGTTGGATCAAAACCACAGTTTTTTAGATTTGTACAATGGTTCTTATCAGGCGGGTGTTGATGCTTACAATGATAAAAAATATACATTGGCATTTAATCATTTTAAAAATACGCTTACAATTGGAGATTATATGCGGGATAAGGAAATTGCTAAAGTTCCTGTATTAGATACTCCTGTTGTACTAAATGCAGGCCTGGCTGAACAAGCCGATAAAAACGATAGCCTGGCAATTTTTTATTATCAAAAATTAGCAGATGCTAATGTATCAGGTCCTGCATATAATGGTATTTACGAATACCTTGTGTATTACTATAAATCCCAAAAAAATGACGCTGCTTTTAATACAGCTTTAGCTCAAGGTCAAAAATTATATCCTGCTGATACTTATTGGAAAACGATCTCGTTATCTAAAGCTATTGATGGACTTTCTGCCGATGATAGATTTAAAAAGTATGATGATATGATCCAGAAGGATCCTACGAATTATGATCTTTCTTATGATTATGGTGTTGAATTATATAATTACGTGTACGCTAACCCGGATTCATCTGTTAAAGTTGAATCATACAAACCGCGTACATACGAGCAATTAAAGAGAACGATTGCCATCAAATCTACACCAGAAGATAACTTAATGATGGCAAGATATCTATACAATAGTTCTTTTGATAAAAGCGATGTAGCTTCAGGTATTAAAGGAGAAAGTCCTGATGCAATTAAAAAAAGAAAAGAATTAAACAACGGCGCTTTGGCTGATATGAATGAATGTATTCCTTATGCAGAAGTTGCTTATAATTATTATACTTCATTACCATCATTAAAGGCTGCTGAAAAAGAAAATTATAAAGCAAGTTTAGTTATTTTAGAAAGCATTTATGAAGCGAAAAGAGAT
>DATHNB010000044.1:0-8275 GCA_035486495.1 Ferruginibacter sp.
ACAAACAAACAGATATTGGTTGCTTTTGCATTAGAAACAAATGATGAAAAAGAAAATGCTTTGCATAAATTACAATCAAAAAATGCGGATTTGATTGTACTGAATTCATTGAATGATAAAGGTGCAGGCTTTGGACTCGACACTAATAAAATAACTATTTTTGATAAAACCGGTAAGCAATATAATTTTGACACCAAGTCAAAGAAGGAAGTAGCCACCGATATTGTAAACACAATTATACAGGTACTGCATGTATAAGCTAAAATGCATTTCTATATTTTTATTATTGGCTGTAACTATTGCCAATGCGCAGGAATTGAATGCACGTGTAACCATTAATAGTAATAGTATTAGTACGAAAGTAAATAAGAGTGTTTTCCTTACATTGCAAACAGCTATTACCAGTTTTATAAATACGAGAAGCTGGACGTCCGTAAATTATCTTCCTAATGAAAAAATTGATTGTAGTTTTTTATTTAATCTGCAACCAACAAGTGATCCAACTACTTTTAATGCTTCATTAACTGTACAGGCAGCCAGGCCTGTTTTTAATTCTTCGTATGCTTCCCCCCTTATCAATTTTCAGGATAAAGATGTAAGTTTTAAATACATCGAATTTCAGCCACTGGATTTTAGTGATAACAGGGTTGCAGGAACAGATGCTTTAACAGCTAATCTCACAGCTATAATTGCTTATTATGCTTATATGATCTTAGGATTTGATGGTGATTCTTTTTCGCCGAGAGGTGGTGATATCTATTTTCAAAAAGCACAAAATGTTGTAAATAATGCACCGGAAGATGGAGGTATCTCGGGATGGAAAGCGTTTGATGGTATCCGCAACCGCTATTGGCTAATAGATAATATGACTAACAGTCGTTATACTGTTATGCATGATGTTTACTATAATTATTACCGAAAAGGATTGGATCAATTATACGATAATGAAACCGCTAGCAGAACGGAAATATTAAATGCATTAAATCAGTTGAATACATTTAATACGGATAATCCTGCAACAATGATCGAGCCATTTTTCTTTCAGGGTAAAGCAACTGAATTGGTTCAGATATTTTTAAAAGCGCCGCCGCAGGATAAAGCGAGGGCTTCAGAATTATTGCAGAGATTAGATATAACAAATTCTTCAAGGTATAAAGACGAATTGAATTGAGAAAGATCATTGCAATTGTGTTAATAGGGTTTTGTCTTACATCTTGTAAAGATAAAAATGCACTGCCAGCGGGTATTTTAAATAAAGATAAAATGCAGGCCATATTGTGGGATGTTATCAGAGCAGAATCTTTTACTACTAATTTTGTTAAAAGGGATTCAACAAAAAATTTAGTGCTGGAAGATGCAAAACTGCAGCACCAGATATTTGCCATGCACAACGTTACAAAAGATGTATTTTATACAAGCTATAATTATTATAGAATGCATCCCGAATTAATGGCTGTTGTATTAGATAGTATAGATGCAGTTAATAATAGGGTGGGGAATCCTCAGATTAAAAATGGTCAGCAACCTCCTCCTTTTCCTGGCAGGCATTTTCCAGATCCACATGGTTTTTTACATAGAGATTCTCTTAATAAGCTTAATCCTCTTTTGATAAAGAAGAAATAGTTATGAAGAAGTTATACCAAAATGCTGAGCAAGCAATAATCGATATCCCTGATGGAGCAACATTGCTTCTGGGTGGTTTTGGCTTATGCGGTATTCCTGAAAATTGTATTGCAGCATTAGTAAAAAAGAAAATAAAAGATCTCACTTGTATTTCAAACAATGCGGGGGTAGATGATTTTGGTATTGGCTTGTTGTTACAACAGAAACAATTAAAAAAAATGATTGCCTCCTATGTCGGAGAGAATGAAGAATTTGAAAGACAATTATTAAGCGGTGAATTAGAAGTAGAATTAATTCCGCAAGGAACACTGGCAACGAGATGTATGGCAGCAGGTTATGGAATGCCCGCTATTTTTACGCCCGCAGGTGTAGGTACAGAAGTTGCCGAAGGAAAAGAAACAAGGATATTTAATAATAAAGAATATTTATTGGAGTACGCTTTCGATGCGGATTTTGCATTAGTAAAAGCATGGAAAGGAGATACCGATGGTAATCTTATTTTTAAAGAAACAGCCAGAAATTTTAATCCGCTAATGGCTATGGCGGGTAAAATAACTATTGCAGAAGTAGAGGAACTTGTAAAGCCGGGAGAACTAGATCCTGATCAAATACATATACCTGGAATATATGTGCATCGCATTTTTAAAGGAGTGAGTTACGAAAAAAGAATTGAAAAGCGAACACTAACTCCTAAACCATAAGTTACTGTATGCTAGACAAAAATCAGATAGCACAACGCATTGCTAAAGAACTTAAGGACGGTTATTATGTAAATCTTGGTATCGGTATTCCTACGCTGGTAGCGAATTATATTGCAGAAGGTACAAATATTGTATTGCAGAGTGAAAATGGATTATTAGGAATGGGGCCTTTCCCATTTGAAGGTGATGAAGATGCAGACTTGATCAATGCAGGTAAACAGACAATAACAACAATACCTGGATCTTCTTTTTTTGATAGCGCTTTAAGTTTTGGAATGATCCGTGCGGGGAAGGTAGATCTTACTATATTAGGCGCCATGGAAGTAAGTGAAAATGGTGATATAGCAAGTTGGAAGATTCCTGGTAAAATGGTGAAGGGAATGGGTGGTGCGATGGATCTTGTTGCCAGTGCGAAAAATATTATTGTCGCAATGATGCATACGAATCCAAAGGGGGAATCAAAACTATTACCAAAATGTACACTACCGTTAACGGGTGTACGCTGTGTAAAAAAGATAGTAACAGAGCTGGCCGTATTGGATGTGACTGCAAACGGGTTTAATTTGTTAGAACGTGCACCTGGTGTAAGCGTAGATGAGATAGTCGCAAAAACTATGGGCAGACTTATTATACAAGGCAATATACCTGAAATGGTATTTTAATTTGGGTTGTCGGCATTTGTATCTTGGTCAGCATCGTTGCGTCGCACACTTGTACGGAATACCTTTACTGGGCTTTTATTCTGCAACATTTAAAATGTATATTGCAACATAAATCAATTTATTGATGAAATATCTTCCTTTAAATAGCGACATATTTGTTCAAAACAGAAAACGTTTTGTTGAACGGATGGAAAAAAAATCCATCGCTATTTTTAATAGTAACGATGAATTACCTAGTAATGGAGATGCGCTATATAAATTCAAACAAAATTCAGATCTTTTTTGGTTAACAGGGATAGAGCAGGAAGATACCATGCTGATTTTGTTTCCCAGTAACCCCGATGTTAAATACAGAGAGGTATTGGTGATCGTTCGTCCAAATGAATTAAAAGAAAAATGGGATGGACATAGATTGCGGGCCGCAGAAGCAAAAGCTATTTCAGGAATAACTACCATTGTATGGTTAGATACTATAGAAAGTTTGTTACAATCATGGATCCATATCTCGGATAATATTTATCTCAATACAAATGAGAATGATCGCAAAGCAAATTGGATACCGGTAAGAGATTATCGTTATGCGGAAATGATGAAACAACATTATCCTTTGCATACATATAAACGCAGTGCGGTTATTTTAAAAGAATTGCGGTCAATTAAAACTGGGCTGGAAGTTGAAGTCATACAAAAGGCCATCGATATTACTGATAATACTTTTAGAAAATTATTGCGATTTATTAAGCCGGGTGTAATGGAATATGAAATCGAAGCAGAGATCATGCAGTCATTTCTATCGCAACGAGCTACTCGTGAAGCGTATAGTTCTATCATTGCAAGCGGAGACAGAGCGAGGACTTTACACTATATTGAAAATAACCAGGAATGTAAATCAGGCGAATTAGTATTAATGGATTTTGGTGCAGAGTATGGAAACTACTGTGCGGATCTTTCAAGAACAGTTCCTGTAAATGGAAAATTTACAGCCAGGCAAAAAGTTGTTTACAACGCTTGTCTGCATTTACATCATTACGCAGCAAGTATTTTAAAACCGGGAATTAGTATTCTTGATTATTCTAATAAAGTAGGAGAAGAAGCAACTAAAATATTTTTAAAGATCGGCTTGTTAAAAAAAGAAGACATTAAAAACGAGGATAAATCAAACAGGGCCTACAGAAAATATTTATATCACGGAATCTCTCATCATTTAGGAATTGATGTGCATGATTTGGGTACAAGAACAGAACCTATAAAAGCAGGAATGGTTTTTACTATTGAACCGGGTATCTATATTGAAGAAGAAAAAATGGGCATAAGAATTGAGAATAATTATTGGATAACAAAATCAGGAAATAAAGACCTGATGAAAAATATTCCGATCACTGTAGAAGAGATCGAAAGTCTAATGAAAAAACGCTAACTACAAATGAAAAGACAAATACCGAATCTGTTTACATTATTGAATCTTTTCTTTGGCTGTGTCGCCATTGTATTTGCGCTGCAAACGCAAAATATAAATATCTACATGAATGATGAATTCTCCAGTAGTTTCAATATTCCTGAAAGCATTTCTTTCGCCGCGTTGGTTTTATTTGCAGCAGCTATTGTGGATTTTTTAGATGGATTTGTTGCAAGATTATTTAAGGCAAGTTCTGAAATGGGCAAGCAATTAGATTCATTAGCAGACGTGGTAAGCTTTGGTGTTGCACCAGGTGTAATTTTATATCAACTGCTTCGCATGAGTTATATGCGCGAAGAAGATGGGTTGGATAAATCAATACTATTATTTCTTCCTGCATTTATTTATAGTTGCGCTGCTGCTTATCGATTGGCTAAATTTAATCTGGATGCTTCACAAGCATTTGGTTTTAAAGGTTTACCAACACCTGCAGCAGGATTATTAATTGCTTCTTTCCCATTGATATTGCATTTTGGTAACGGATTTATTAATATTAATGACTGGCTCATTAATAAGTGGTTTTTGTACGGGCTAATCATATTATTGAGCTGGTTAATGATCAGCAATGTGCCATTAATCGCTTTGAAATTTAAAGATCTTAAGCCTAAAAATAATGTTCCAATACTCATATTAGTGGGCATTGCATTGGTAGCTGCCATTTTATTACAATGGCTGGCAGTGCCGATTATTTTCATTGCATATATTATTTTATCTTTGGCACTTAAAAATAAAGCTACATCATGACTTACACTGCAGAAGTAAAAGTAATGCCACTAAAAGAATTGTTAGATCCTCAGGGAAAAGCGGTAATGAGCGGACTTGGAAATTTGGGTTTAAGCGGAATTCGGGATGTTCGTATTGGTAAAAGTATCACGCTACAAATAGAAGCAAATTCACCTGCAGATGCTAAAAAAATGGCAGAAGAAGCTGCAAAAAAATTACTCGCAAATCCTGTAATGGAAATGTTTGAGGTTTCAATAAGTTAATAAACAGGTACGATGTACGATGTTCGACGTACGATGTACACTGAATTTCAAAACATCGTACGTCGAACATCGTACATCATGTTATATCTCGTTCCAACTCCTATTGGTAATTTGGCCGATATCACTTTTAGAGCGATCGATGTTTTAAAAAATGTCGATCTTATTTTGGCAGAAGATACCAGAACATCTTCGGTATTGTTACACCATTACCAGATTCAAAAACCCATCACACCTTATCATCAGCATAATGAGCATAAGATAATTGCTCATTTAACTGACCAGTTGCAAGGAGGTAAAACAATGGCCCTTCTTACGGATGCAGGAACACCAGGAATAAGCGATCCTGCTTTTTTGCTGGTGAGAGAATGCATCAAAAAAAATGTTATTGTTGAATGTTTGCCCGGAGCAACTGCGTTTGTTCCCGCTTTGGTAAATAGCGGACTTCCTATAAATAGTTTTTGTTTTGAAGGATTTCTTCCCTTAAAAAAAGGCAGACAAACTTTTTTAAAAAGAATGGCTGAAGAAGAAAGAACGATGATTTTTTACGAAAGTCCAATGCGATTAGTAAAAACGTTAAATAACTTTATTGAATACTTTGGTGCCGAAAGACAATGCTGCGTTAGTCGTGAGTTGACTAAAAAATTTGAAGAAAATAGAAGAGGTACCTTACAGGAAGTGCATGATCACTTTAATGCTAAACCTGTAAAAGGTGAAATTGTAATTGTGGTACAAGGGAAAGATAGCTAAACAGCTGAATTATTTATCTGCTCAAATATCTCCAATGAAGAAAGCGTTTTTTTTACTTCTATCATTTTTCATTTGTTACATGTCTTTCGCGCAACCTGATCGTTGGCAGCAGAGAGTTAAGTACACAATGGTTATTGATGTAAATGTTGTTACCAATAGGTTTACAGGGAAACAACATTTAGAGTACACCAATAATTCTCCTGATAAATTAAACAGAGTTTTTTATCATTTATATTGGAATGCGTTTCAGCCTGGTAGCAGTATGGATGTGCGTAGTCAGGAGTTAGGTAAAATATTGATTGGTGGTGAGATGCCTGATTGGGACGAACGAGTAAGAGATAGAATATCAAAATTAGATAGTAGCGAGATCGGTTATCAGAAGATCATCTCTTTAAAAATGAATGGCGTTCCTCAATCATTCAAATATCACGGAACAATATTAGAAGTAGATCTTACTTCACCTATTCAGCCAAAAAGCAAAGTGGTGTTTGATATGGAATTTGAAGCACAGGTTCCTTTGCAAATTCGCAGAAGTGGAAGAGATAATATGGAAACAGGAGTGCGGTATAGTATGAGTCAATGGTATCCATTGATGTGCGAATATGATTATGAAGGATGGCACCCTACACCTTATGTTGGTCATGAATTTTATGGAGTTTGGGGAGATTACGATGTAACGATATCGATTGATAAAAATTATAAATTGGGTGGATCGGGAAACTTAGTGAATGCAAATGAAATAGGCTGGGGCTATGATACAACAGGTACTGCATTAAAATCGATAACAACACCAAAACGTGTCTGGCATTTTATCGGCAATAATATTCATGATTTTGTTTGGGCCGCTGATCCTGACTATACGCATATCTCACGCATAATAAGAGCAGGATTAACTATTCATCTCATCTACAAACAAAAAAATTCAGTTGATTCTGCAAGATGGGTAAGTATTTTAGATATGGTGCAGAATTCATTTCCTTATATAGAAAAAACATTCGGTACATATCCTTATAAACAATATTCTTTTATTCAAGGTGGAGATGGAGGAATGGAATATCCGATGGCTACATTATTAGCAACACCTTCTGGTGCCATGCATGAATTAATGCATAGCTGGTACCAGGGAATGCTGGGCACCAACGAGTCTGAATATGCCTGGATGGATGAAGGCTTTGCACAGTATAGTGGAAAAAGAGTGAATGCTGTTATAAATAAAGAACCGGGATTTGCACAAGAGGTACATTATAAAGGATATTATGGCTTGGTTAGAAGTGGATTAGAAGAACCATTGACTACGCATGCCGATCATTTTAATACAAACTATGCGTACAGTTCCGGATCTTATTATAAAGGAAGTATTTTTCTTGAACAGCTAGGATACATTGTAGGTGCAGCTGTTAGAGATAGTATTTTAATGGAGTATTACAGAGAGTGGCGCTTTAAACATCCAAACGCTAATGATTTTATTCAGGTAGCAGAAAAAGTAAGTAATATAAAATTAGATTGGTACAAAGAATATTGGATCAACACAACTAAAACTATCGATTACAAAATTGATAGTTTGTGGGAAGAGGATGGTGTGTCTAAGATTCGTTTAAAAAGAATTGGGCAAATGCCAATGCCGGTTGATCTGGAACTTACGTTTAAAGATGGCACAACTGAAATGCATTACGTGCCATTGAATCTGATGTTTGGAAATAAACCAAATGAGAACCCGGCAGAGAAAAGAGTTGTGCATGATGAGTGGGATTGGACATATCCTACTTACATTGTAGAGATAAAACATCGGTTAACAGATCTGAAGAAAATAGAAATCGATCCCAGCAAAAGAATGGCGGATATTGATCAGCATAATAACATACTTAATTTGTATTGGTAAATGGATCTTCAATTCGTATGAAAAAGTTACTATTCTCTTGTTTATTGATTACTACTTTTGTTACAAGTTGTACAACACCTCATTATTATGCAAGTCCTCTTAATAATACATCTCAGTATTATCATTCAATACCATTACAATCAGACTCTGTTAAGTCGGCAACTTATATCAACGGTATTGTAACATTGGGATCGGCTGAAAGTGGTTTGGATAATGTGTAT
>DATHNB010000045.1:0-5432 GCA_035486495.1 Ferruginibacter sp.
TCCTAAGAGTGAAGATATTTTTGAAAAAGAAATTCGCAAACAAGTATTGATTGCTATAGAAGAAGCAGATGCGATTGTTTTTATGGTGGATGTTACAACTGGCATTACAGATCTTGATCAGGCAATGGCCGGCATGTTGCGCAGAACGTCTAAACCTGTTTTTTTAGTGGTGAATAAAGTTGATAACCACGATCGTTTATTGGAAGCATCAGAATTTTATAGTCTTGGTTTTGATAATATACATTTTCTATCTTCTATTAGTGGAACGGGTAGTGGCGATCTGCTGGATGATATTACTGCTTTAATTGGTAATGACCCTGAACCGGAAGATAAACAGCTTCCTAAGTTTGCGATCATTGGTCAGCCTAATGTAGGTAAATCGTCTTTACTAAATGCATTAACAGGACAGGAGCGTACCATCGTAAGCGAAATTGCAGGAACAACAAGAGATACAATTCATACACATTACAATCTTTTTAATAAAGAATTTATACTGATCGATACGGCGGGTATTCGCCGTAAAGCAAAAGTGAGTGAGGATCTGGAATTTTATTCTGTGATCCGCGCTATTAAAGCGGTGGATGAAGCAGATGTTTGTATGCTGGTATTAGATGCAACAAAAGGTGTTACAGCGCAAGATCTTAGCATTTTTGCCATGGCGGTTAAAAAAGGTAAAGGTGTTGTGGTATTGGTAAATAAATGGGATCTAATGGAAAAAGAAACCAATACGGCAAGAGATTATGAAAAAGAATTGAAACAACGTTTCCTCCCTTTTAGTGATTTGCCTGTTTTATTTATTTCTGCGACTGAAAAAATAAGAATATTTAAAGGAATAGAAGAGGCATTACAGGTATATGAAAACAGGCAACGTAAAATCCCAACCTCTAAATTGAATGATATTATGTTGAAGGCTGTTGAGGCGTATCACCCACCGGTAGTAAGAGGTAATTCTGTTAAAATAAAATATGTAACACAATTGCCGGTAGTGGTACCGTCATTTGCATTTTTCTGCAATTATCCGGATGATGTAAAAACTCCGTATAAAAACTACCTTGAAAACAAATTAAGAGAGAAATTCCAGTTTACAGGGGTTCCTATCAGGGTATTTTTTAGGAAAAAATAGGGTGTTTATTGATAAATACTATTGATTATTAATCTTTTAGGTGATTATTGTGTTTATTTTAATCGAAAAGTGAGTGTTAAGAAAAAATAAAAAAAACTTGGTCAGTTGAAAAAAACGTTTATTTTCGTCAACCTATTATTTAATCAACTAAACAAAAAAAAATGAAAAAATTATTTGCTATTTTGGCTATTGCTAGTGTTATGACAGCTTGTAACAACAGTTCTGAATCTGCTGCTGCGGCGGCTGCTGATTCAGCAAAAGCGGCGGTTGCTGCTGCTGATTCTGCTGCAAAAGTTGCTGTTGATTCAACTGCAAAAGTTGTTACTGACAGTGCTAAAGCTGTTGTAGGTGCTGCTGCTGATAGCGCTAAAGCTGCTGTAGGTAAAGCAATCGACTCTGCTAAAGCTAAATAAGCTATAACCGAAATTAAGTCAAGTACTTAAATACTTTACAAAAGCCTCTAGTTTAACTAGAGGCTTTTTGTTTATATGCAGAGTTCGTTTTTTATTTGATAATAGTGTAATTCTTTATAACGATATAGCTAATAATTAATAGTAGCAAAATAATTGCAATCGCAATGTATGTGTAGGGTTGATCTTTCCATTTGCGTTTGTTTCTGCGGTTTTTGCTTTTAGTTATTTTCTTTTGGAGGTCCTTATCCAATTGTGCTACAAATGAAGCAATATGTTTTGTAGAATCAAATTCTTGTAATCCTTCAATAGCATCATTTGTAAAATCATCATTGGCCATATTCTTTTCAATGGCATGTTTGTTGGCTTCAGATAATTGATCGTTCAGGTAATCCATCAACTGACGGTTATCAATATCTTTATTGTTATTAGATAATATGTCTTTTAGATCGTCGCTCATTTGACCGTCGCTTGTTTAAGCAGTATTATTTTTAAATTTCTTTTCCCGTTTTGAATATGGCTTTTTACCTGTAACAGTGTGTATCCTGTATGTGCTACTATTTCATTATAACTCTTTTTCGTAAGATAAAATAAAGTCAGACATTCCTGTTGTTCTTTATTAAGCTGTTGCAAAGCTGCGGCCAAATTGGTTAGTTCAATATCTTTTTCCAGGTAACTATTTTTATTCTCTGCTTCATCAGGCGTAGCCATGATGCGTTCATTTATTTCAACTGAATGTTTGCCTTTATCACGAAGCTTCATCAGGCAATGATTTTTAGCAACCATATAAAGCCAGCTCTTAAAATAATCAACTTTGTATTTATGTAATTCGGTAATGGCTTTTAGAAAAACTTGTTGAACAGCATCCTTGGCTTCTTCCTGATCTTTTAAATATTTCATACAAACACCTAACAGGAGTAGGGTGTATCGTTGAAGTAAGATGCCTAGCCACTCATTATTTTTATCTGCATAAAATCTTTGCAGTAACTCGTTATCTTCTATATGGTAGTGCTTATCTGTCATGAATTAGCCTAAAGAATCAAGTCGCAGTAATACATGAGTAATTTCATCTTGATACTAACGTTTTGTTATCTGCATCAGTTCTTCATGTATTTTCAAAACCTGAGGTATCAATAATTTTTGTTCGTCATTGGTAATAACAAAATCGCACAAACGCATTTTAATTTCTTCATCTATTTGTTTGTTCATTCTTAGTTTTACTTCTTCAGCAGTAATATTATCTCTTTTTATTACCCGCTGTATTCTTATTGTAGTTGGTGAGTATACGCCAATTACATAATCAAGATATTCCTGTGCACCACTTTCAAATATTAGAGCAGCTTCTTTAATAGCATAATGTGTTTTTTGTTGCTTCATCCAATCATCCGCATCTTTTATCGTTGCCGGATGAACAAATGAATTTAATAAAGCCAGCTTTTTCGAATCATTAAAGATGATAGAAGAGAGATGCTTACGATCTAATTTTCCATAAACATAAGTGTCCTTTCCAAAATTTTCTTGAATTTTTTCTTTCAATTCTTCGTTCTCATCCATTAATATTTTGGCTCTTGTATCGGCATAAAAAACTGGTATACCAAGTGTTTCAAATACTTTAGCAACAGTGCTTTTACCACTGCCCATACCTCCTGTTATGCCAACTTTGATCATGCTCAACGCTTAACGCAAGATGCCAAATGCAAAATGCATAGCACAAATTACAAAAAACAAAACCCAAAATCCAGTAATTGTTAACTGAATTTTGGGTTGTAGTATTAAGCGTATAGCGTTAAGCTTTCAGCATTTAGTTTTTATCTGCAGTAGTTGTAGTAGCTGTCTTGTTAATATTTGCGGTCCATTCCATACTGATGGCACTTTTTTCAATTTTGATATAGCTACCAGGACTTACTTCCAGGCTAATTGTCCCATCTTCATTTACTTTATTGATAACCCCATGTATACCGGCAATAGTTACAATTTTATCACCTTTTTGCAGGCTGTTGATCATTTCTTTTTGTTGCTTGGTTTTTTTAGCCTGAGGACGGATCATGAAGAAATAGAATACGGCGATCATTCCACCCATCATTATTAAAGTTCCTGTTCCTCCACCTTTACCTGATGGATCTGCCATTAAAAAAATACTTAATAGTTGCATTGTTGTAGTTTATAGATTGTTAAAAAATTATTTTTTGATCGCCTCTTTAATTTCCCCCGTTAATATTAATTGAGGGAAAGATGGATAGGCGTTAGATTCTACAGTGATCGTTTTATGATTGTGTCCTCTTTTTCCTGCACTGTTAAATATAACCCTTATTGAACCGGTATCTCCAGGTAAAATAGGTTGCTCAGGTTTGTCAGCAATAGTGCATCCACAACTTGCAGTTGCTTTAATAATTATCAAAGGCTTATCGCCGGAATTTGTAAAACTAAAATTGTGTTCTATTTTTTGTCCTTCTGTCGCTGTATCAAAAGTATAGCTTGTTTGAGGCACTTGTACAGATGTAGAATCTTTCAGTTCTTGTTCCATCAAAACACCTGCATCATCTGCTATTTTATTTCTTCTATGCATATCACAGGAAAAGAATAAGATAGAAATGGATATGATCAACAAAAACTTTTTCATCAGATTGAAAATTACAGGCGCAAGTTATTATTTAAAGCGTACTATTTTTAAAACTTTTTTTGTTAATCCTGTTCTGCAATGTTAATTCTTTATGAATATTATCAAGGATACCATTAATAAACTGTCCGCTTTGTGGCGTGCTGTAATCTTTTGCCAGGTCAATATATTCGTTAATTGTAACCTTGGTTGGTATCGTTTCAAAAAATAAAAATTCGCAAATACCCATTTGTATAATGATCAGATCCAGAGCAGCAATACGATCAGCGTCCCAATTTTTTAATTTTGGTTTTAGCAGCTCCATGCTTACCTCTTTTTTATTGATCACTGTTTCCAGTAAGTCTTTAGCAAACTTCCATTTCTCTTCACTTAATATATGATCGAAGTTATAGCTGGCAGGCTTTTGTAAAAAACTTAGCACAAGTACGCTCATCATTTCCGCATCATCATCCCAGTTAATAAATAACTCTTCTACGTGGCTGATAAAATCTTCATTCGGCAACATCAGGTTGGTGAAAATAAATTCAAGAATATTTTTTTCACCTTTTTTATCTCTCGATTGTATCGTAATGTATTCCTGGTATTCTTCTGATTGAGCTAATGCGAGGTATGTTTTCTTTAATAATTCGGTATCAATAATGTGTTCCGGTTTCAACTCATCAACAGCAAACTTAAAGCTGGCTCCTTCAAGTACTTTCCATAATAATTCGTTGCCGGCAATTTTTGTATTGATGGTGAGATCTTCTGCAGTAGGAAGATGTTTAGAGGCTTTTTTTAAGGCATCTTTCTCGGCATAACGCGCCACTTCTGATATAAAATAGATCAAATAAACTAAAAGCCTGCGCGACTGACCGAATTGTTTTTTTAGTAAGGCTACGGCTTCTCCGGGTTTTACCTCATTATTTATGCTATCCAATGTATATAGCGTCTGCATTACTTTAACCCTGATATTTCTTCTGCTGATCATCCGTAAAGAACTTTTGTTTGAAGCCGCAAAGGTACAAATTAAAGCGGAGAGGGTGAAAAAATGGCGCAAAAAATATCAGGAGCTTAGGGTAATCTGCCACTGAACCCACCAAAACCTGTCAAGTAATCTTAATATAATATTTGGTACGATATTGGTTTACCTTCGTTTGCCCGACGAATTTTTTGGGCATTTATAAATTAAACTAATCAAAAATCAATACACATTATGGCAAAGAAGTCAACCATTACCCCACTTCATGATAGGGTAATCGTGAAACCTGCTGCAGCTGAAGAAAAATCTAAAGGCGGCATTATT
>DATHNB010000046.1:0-10185 GCA_035486495.1 Ferruginibacter sp.
TACATTCGTTCTTTAGTATTAATATTTTTGTAAATAAGCTTATGTGACTATTGCGAATAATAGCTGAGTTTTTAGATGGGAATATCAAAATTATAACGTAGATTTAACAAACGGCAGCAAATACTAACTTTTCTTTAACAAAAGTAAGGCGCCTCCGATAATTTTAAAACAGTTACTATATGAAAAGACTTTTAACACTCATAGGAGTATTTTGTCTGTTAAGTTCTAATTCATTATTCGCTCAAGGGACAATAAGCGGTAAGGTTACAGATTCAAAAGGACTTCCATTAGCAGGTATATCCATTAAAGTTCATGGAACATTATTAGGAACAAGTTCAAGCAATGATGGTTCCTTCAGTATTGATGTTCCTCAAAATGAAGTTGTATTAGACTTTTCGGGTGTAGGATTTACTGCCAAAAGTGAAACTGCGACAGTTGGAAATACACTTGCAATTGTTTTAGCCTTAGATAACAAAGCTTTGAGCGAAGTAGTAGTAACGGCTTTGGGTATAAGCAAAAGTAAATATAAGCTCGGTTATGCCACTACTACCTTTAATTCTTCTACTATTAATAAAGATGGTGTGGTAAGTCTGATGGATGGACTTTCCGGAAAAGTTGCGGGGGCTAATATTGCTACTGAAGGCGGACCAGGTTCATCCACTAAAGTAATATTAAGAGGTTATGGTGTTATCGGAGGGGGTAATAACCAACCTTTATATGTTATTGATGGTGTGCCTTTAGATGATGATCTTCTAAATGGTAGCGGGCCTTCAGCAGGTTCTTTTACCACTAGCTTTACCGGTAATCTTGATTTTGGGAACGGATCTACCAATGTTAATCCAAATGATATTGAAAGTATTACAATATTGAAGGGTACTGCGGCTACTGCTAAATATGGTTCCACTGCTAAAAATGGCGCTATCATAATTACTACCAAACGAGGTAAGGCAAACGGTAAATTAAAAGTTGAATACAGTGGATCGCTTAATTTTAGTACTGTAGGCAAATTACCTGATATGCAGAGCGAGTTTGGACAGGGCTGGAACGGCGAGTATATCGCATCAGAAAATGGAAGTTGGGGCCCGAAATTAGATGGCGTAGTTAGGCCCTGGGGCGCTGTTGTTGATAATTCTCAATTAACAAAACCTTTTTCTGCCGTAAAAAATAACCTTCGCAATTTTTATGATGTAGGTACGGAATCAAATAATAATATAGCACTTTCGGGTGGCGGACAAAATACAGGGTTTTATTTCTCTTATGGCAATGTTACAAGTACAGGCATTATACCTGTAAAAGCAGATTATTTGCAACGAAATACCTTCTCATTACGTACCAATAGTGTTTTTGATAAATTTTCTATCAACACTTCTTTTAATTATATTAATCGCGATCAGAATGCTCCAATTACGGGACAAGGAGGTACTGATGGGGCTTCGGTGTTTGAATCTTTATTACAAATACCCGTTGATATACCGATCAGTGATTTTAGAGCATATAAAAATAAATTTTTTAATGTAGATAATTATTTTACTCCTTATGCTGAGAATCCATACTATGCATTAAACGAAAATGGTGCCAATCAAAAATCGGATAGATTTTATGGTAACGTAGATATGGAATACAAATTCTTTAATCATTTTAAGGCACAGTTTAGATTAGGAGGTGATTTTTCAAACGCAAGAACATTTGGTTGGAAACAGCCGAATGCGCCAGATCCGGGCAGCTGGGATGCTGGTAATAATGTGGAAGGTGCGCCAAGAGCGGTTGATGTGGGTGCTGTATTGCAATCTTCTGATTATTTTGGTACAATTAATAGTGACCTTATAGTATCATACGACAATGATCTAAATAAAAATTTTAATTTAAGTGCATTAGCAGGAGGGAACTTTTTTCAATTTAGTCAAAGAAATGAATTAGCATATATTACTAATTGGTTGTTCCTGGTTTTTTTAATTTGAGTAATTCAAGCAATCCTCCAATAACTTCTGATTATACTGCTTTAAGAAGAAGATTGGGTTTATATGGAGAAGCTACACTAGGATTTAAGGATCAATTATTTTTAACAGGTAGTGTAAGAAATGATTGGTCTTCTACACTTCCCATTAATAATGATGCCATATTTTATCCGGGAAGCAACCTTGCCTGGATAGCATCAAAAACTTTTGATCTATCGGCAACGCCGATTTCATATTTAAAATTCAGGGGTGGGTATGGAGAAACAGGATCTGATCCAAATCCTTATCAAACAAATCAATCACTGCGTAATGGGAACATATATTTAGGGTATGGGGATCTTTATACACCATTTAATGGAACACCCGCTTTTGGATTAGGGGATATATTGCCTAATGCAGAATTGAAACCAATTACTACTAAAGAGTTAGAAGTGGGTACAGAAATTGGTCTATTTAAAGAGAGACTTCATTTCGATGTTTCTTATTATGATAGAAAAACTGATGGACAAATATTCACAGTTCCTGTTGCACCTTCTACAGGATATGCACAACCATCACCTAATCAAAATAATGGAGGGGCAATTGAAAATATAGGACAGGTAAGCAATAAGGGGATTGAAATAACCGTAGATGGACTAATAGTAAAAACTAAAGACTTCTCCTGGAGTGCCACTTATACTTACGCAAAGAATGTTAATAATGTTGATTATTTAAGTGGCTCTTTGCAAAATGTCGTGATCAATAGCTACTATGATGTTGAGCTTCGTGCTACGCCAGGGCAGCCTGTAGGAGAAATATATGCACTTGGTCCTAAAATGGTCAATGGAAAAATGCTGGTAAATGCGGCAGGGTTGCCTGAGGCAGATGATAGTGCTAAAAAAGATTATGGGAACTCCCAATACAAGTATACTATGGGACTGACTAATACTTTTACTTATAAAAGTTTCTCGCTAGGATTTTCGCTGGACTTTAGACATGGAGGTGTAATGTATAGTGGTACTGCTGATATGGTGTTATTTACGGGTAATGGTGTTGCTACTACATACAATGATAGAAAGCCATTTGTTGTTCCTAATTCTGTACAGGGAATTACAGACGCACATGGCAATGTAACTTATGTTACTAATACCCAACAAATTTCAAGTACAAATTTCAATGAATATTTTTATCCTACGACAAACCCCGGAACTGCTGAAGCACAAAGGATATTTGATAGATCTTTTTTGAAGATGAGAGACATTACACTTTCATATAGATTGCCGGCTAGATGGGCATCCAGGGCTAAAATAGCGGAAGCTTCCATTGGTTTATATGCGCGTAATTTATTGTTATGGGTACCAAAAGCAAATGTGTATGTAGATCCTGAAGGATCTAATTTGGGGAATGACTTGGCAGGTGAAATAGGAGAGTTTAGATCGGCTCCTACTCAGAAAAATTTTGGTGTCATTTTAAAAGTTACTTTCTAAATTTTAAAGATATAATTTATGAAAAGCAAAATATGTTTTCTTCAGTCAATAAGTTTCTGGTTTTTATTGGTAACAATAGTTGCAACAGGGGCTAGCTGTAAAAAAGAACTAGATATAAATCAGGATCCAAATAATCCTGCTGTTGCAGATGCAACAGTGGACCTGGTTTTTCCTGCTGGTGTATTGGCTACTGTAGGGAAAATAGGTGGAGATCTAACTATTTTAGGGGGTATCTGGTCGGAATATTATACGCAGTCTGTTGTGGCAAACCAATATAGAACGTATGATTCGTATGATGTTAAAAATACTGACGCAATTGTAAATGCACCTTATGATATATTATTTTCAGATGGATTAAAAAACTATAAGTATGTAATTGACAGTTCTAAATCTCAACAGAATTGGGATTTTTATCTTATGGCTACAGTTATGAATGCCTATACTGCTGGTGTAATGGTAGATCTATATGATAAAATGCCCTACAGTCAGGCCTTACAAGGAGCTGCTAATTTGGACCCTAAATTTGATGATGGATATACTATTTATCAAAGTTTATTGAGTAGCATTGATTCTGCGCTAAGTAAAGATCTAACTACATCTCAAGGTGTTGTGCCTAATAAAGTATCGGATCTGGTATTTGGTGGAAACATGAGTGAATGGGTACAGTTCGCCAATACCTTAAAGCTTAAATTATACTTGCGTATGGTGAATGCACAACCTGCTGTAGCACAAGCCGGCATTATGAGTTTATATGCAGGTGCCAATGCAACTACTTTTTTGAATGCAGATGCAAGCGTAACAAATTTTACAGATCAACCGAATAAAGACAATCCTTTTTACGAACAAAATGTTCGTTCATTAAATACGCCGGATAATCTTAGAGCTAGTACTACGTTCGTGAGCTGGCTGGTTGAGTATGGTGATCCAAGAGCTAAAACTTATTTTGGTTCAAACAATCCAACACCAACAGTTGATCAGGGGAATTCTAATGGATCAACAACAGTATATGGTACGGCACCTGTATTTGTACAATCGCCTACAGACCCTGTAATATTTATTTCTGCTGCAGAATCTTATTTTCTACAGTCAGAGGCGGATCTGCGTTATCTAGGAGCAGGACATTCGCAAGCTTTATATGATACCGCTGTAGCACGCGCATTTGCTGCAACAGGCAATTCCGCAACACCATTTATTGGAACAGGACCAGGGCATGCATATGATTCATTATATATGCTTGCACCGCTTCAAGCAATTATAACTCAAAAATGGGCATCATTTCCAGTGGGTTGTCACGCTATAGAAGGATTTTTTGAAAGAAATAGAACGGGGTTTCCTGTAAGCAGTCCGGTATATTCTACAGATTCATCATACATTCCGGGACAATTTGTTCTTTCGCCAAATTCGGTTTTATCTCCGGGGCTATATCCTAAACGTTTAGTATATCCTTATGATGAAACATCTAAAAATAGTAATGCACCTTCTTTGGTACCAATAACTACTGCTGTTTGGTGGGGGTTATAATTTTTTTAAATTTTAAAAAAATGACAATGAAAAAGATATTCT
Source organism: Ferruginibacter sp. (assembly GCA_035486495.1). Classification (GTDB taxonomy): domain Bacteria; phylum Bacteroidota; class Bacteroidia; order Chitinophagales; family Chitinophagaceae; genus Ferruginibacter. The sequence continues at coordinate 4,985 of DATHNB010000046.1, forward strand.
TACTGACAACTGGCTTTTTTATTCTAACGATCATAATGGTTAGTTGTAAAAAGGATGTTGTTCAAAATGACAATCAGGTAGGTAGTTCCAAGATCACTTATTATGCAATATTAAATATGGCAGGCAATGTATATATGGCAGATTCTGTAGGTATACCATTTGCTGATCCTGGCGTTACTGCTACTGCAAATGGCGTTAGTCTACCCGTTACTGTGAGTGGCACTGTAGATCAGACTACTCCAGGCGTTTATGTTTTAACTTATTCAGCTGTTAATAAAGATGGCTATCCAGCTTCAATACAAAGATGGGTAGCGGTTTATTCTACAACTGCCAGTGCTGATACAAATGATTTTTCAGGTAATTATGCAAGAACAACCAATAATTCGATAGCTATTTGGAGCAAACTTGCTCCTGGTGTTTATAAAGTAATAAATCCTGGCGGCGCACCTACAGATTCATTGTTTACCGCAATAGTATTTAACCCTACGGCGGATTCTATTTCAATGCCATCGCAAATATCAAGTAACGGAACTACTGTAGATGCAATGGGTGCTGCATATGACACAGCGGCGCCAGCTACTTATCAGTGGGAAATCGAGAACTCAGGCTATGGTACATCAACAAGACATTTTGTTAAACAATAAAAATTCTTTTTATGAGACAAATAATGTTAGGAGTTAGCATATTCACTTTGCTTTTAATAACTGCTTCCTCCTGTAAAAAAAGCACCCTTAATCCTGGCACTACTAATGCAGCAAAAGTTAGTAATGAATGGTGGGTAAGCACATATCTTAGAGGAGTATATGAAGAAGGCCCAGGAAAATTGAGTACTTATAATACCTCCGAGAATGATGACTCTATTTGGGTTGATGATTTAGATCCTTATGCAACTACCCCTACATATGCAATTTGGGGATTCAAATGTAAAGCTCATTATGATGCTGTAGCTCTGACATTTGCCACTGCTGCCAAGGGTTCTGCAAATTATTATTATCCAGATTCAACCAATCCATCTATTACAGCACCATCAGTAATTATTTTTGATGGGAAGGTTTTACATAATGCTGCCAAATCACCGACAGGTATAACTACCGATAGTATTTATTTCAATGCTGTATTTGCGGATGACCCAACAGATACCTTCAATGTTCAAGGTTATGCAAGAACAAATTTTTCTGCAGACGATGCTTATTAATTAAAATCAAGCACAACTTCTCGATCTTTTAATAAAAAGGCTGCGAAAATTTAGCAGCCTTTTTATTACATAATTCCTTTTTGGTGTTTCAGCACTTTTGCTTCAACATAAAAAATAATTTCTTCTGCTATATTTTTGGATTGATCTCCTACGCGTTCTAATTTGCGTACGATCGATAGAACAAATACTGCCTGGCTAATATTTTCAGGACTCGTTTTTATATAAGCTGCTATTGCATTATCGGCATTCTTATTTATTTCGTCCAGTATCTCATCTCTGGAAAAAATTGTGCGGGCCAATAAAGTGTCTTCATTTTCGAAGGCTACTTTTATATCCGATAAGATATCTATAGAATCATCAAACATGCGAAGTAGTTTAGTTGACTCTAATAAATTTGCATCAAATTTTGTTTCTGATTTTATTACATATTTGGCAATACCTTCTGCAATATCTCCAATGCGCTCTAAATTATTATTGATCTTTAAAGAAGCTAACAGGAAGCGGAGATCAACTGCTACAGGACAAAACAAAGCGAATATATTTTCACAATCTCTATCTATTTTAAGCTCAAATGCATTTACTCTTTTTTCTCTTGCTATTACTTCGTGGGCAAGATCTTTATCAAATGTCAACATAGCTTCCTTTGCCTTTACCAATTGTAAATGAACAAGCTCTGTCATGTTAATTACTTCAGTTTTAATATGCTGTATTTCTAGCTCAAACTGTGTCATAGATTTATTTTTTGCTTTTAATAAATAGGATTAACTAAATCTTCCTGTAATATAATTTTGTGTACGTTCGTCATGTGGGTTAGTGAACATTTGTTTTGTTACATCATATTCAACTAATTCTCCCATATAGAAAAAAGCTGTTTTATCGCTAACGCGCGCAGCCTGTTGCATATTATGCGTTACAATTACCAGCGTATAGTTTTTCTTTAGATCATGCAATAGCTCTTCTATGCTTGAGGTTGATATTGGATCCAATGCAGAAGTAGGTTCATCCAACAATAACACTTCAGGTTCCATAGCAATGGCACGCGCGATACACAAACGTTGCTGTTGTCCACCTGAAAGAAAAGTTCCTTTTTTATGTAAAGAATCTTTAACCTCTTTCCACAATGCTGCTTTCTGTAATGATTGTTCTACTATTTTATCTTTCTCTGATTTTGATATTTTAAAGCCGTTCAATTTGTAACCGGCGATAACGTTTTCGTAAATACTTAAATTAGGAAATGGATTAGGGCGTTGAAACACCATTCCTATTTTAAGACGAGCAAAGATCGGGTGCATGTTGTAAATATCTTCGTTGTTCACAAGCATTCTGCCTTTTGCTGTCGCACCGTCTATCAATTCGTGCATACGATTAATGCAACGCAAAAAAGTAGTTTTACCGCAACCTGAAGGTCCCATCACAGCTACTACATTATTTCTCGGAATTTCAATATTCACATTTTTTACTACATGATTTTCGCCGAAGTAGGCGTTAAAATTTGTAGCACTTACAATTGTACTTTCCATCTTCTTGTTGCAATTTTTGTAATGATGTTTAATAATAATACCCACACTAATAAAATAAGTGATGCGCCCCATGCAAGGTCGTGCCAATCTTCATAAGGACTTGTCGCATAGTTGAATATTAATAGTGGCAAGCTTTGCATCGGCTTCATAATATTGGTTGTAAAATAGGAGTTACCAAATGCAGTGAATAATAATGGTGCAGTTTCTCCCGCTATTCTCGCCACTGATAATATTACACCAGATAGAACACCGCTAATACCACATGGCAATACGATCTTCAAAATAACTTTATGATAAGGTAGGCCCAAAGCCAATCCTGCTTCTTTTAATGTAGGCGGCAGTAATTTTAATGTTTCTTCTGTAGAGCGAACAACGATTGGTAACATCATCATTGCTAGCGCGATACTTCCTGAAAGTGCAGTGAATGTATAATTGCCACTCGTTAATTCTCCCATTGGTTTTACCACCCAAAAATAAATAACAATACCAATTACGATGGAAGGTGTTCCCTGCATAACATCTACCGAAAACCTTGCCCAGCTTGCTAATTTACTGTTTCTATTTTCGCTTAAATAGATGCCGCCAAGTATACCAATAGGAATAGCTATTATTGCAGCAACGGCTACAATAATTAAACTGCCTACTAGTGCATTGGCAATACCACCACCTGATTCACCAACTGGTGCTGGCACATGCGTAAAGAATGCCCAGTTTATTTTTGTGATACCTTCTTTAGCTATGTAAATTAAAATAGCAAATAATGGAAGTGCACAAAGGAACGAGAAGAAAACAATAGCTCCTTTGAAAAAACCACTTTTACCTATTCTATATTTTACTCCTGCGTGTATGTTATTATTCATTTGTAAATCTTTTAATAATAGTTTTTCCAATAAGATTTATAATAACTGTTACAACAAATAAAAATAAACCCAATTCAATTAATGATGACAAGTAAACGGTGCTGGCAGCTTCTGTAAATTCATTCGCTATCACACTTGCCATTGTATTGCCTGGAGCAAAAATGCTTGTCGGAATTGCACTGCTGTTCCCAATAACCATTGTTACAGCCATTGTTTCTGCTAAGGCTCTTCCTAATGATAATAATACACCGGCAAACAAACCTGATTTTGTGTAAGGGAGAATAACAGTTTTAATTACTTCAAATCTTGTGGCACCTAATGAGTAAGCACCTTCTTTTAGTGATGATGGTACCATGCGTATCATCTCTCTACCCAAAGAAGCAGCGTAAGGAATGATCATTATTGCCAGAATTAACGAAGAGGTAAAAATGCCGATGCCATAAGGAAGCACACCTATTTTTGTTTCCAGGCTTCTAACAAGCGGAACTAATACAAACAATCCCCAAAAGCCATAAATAACAGAAGGCACGGCTGCTATCAATTCAACAATATTTTTTAAAATTTCAGATAGCCATCCTTTAGGCGCGTATTCTCCTAAAAAAATAGCAATTGAAAAAGAAAAAGGAATAGAGATAGCCAATGCTAAAAAAGAAGTTAACAAAGTACCTAACAAGAACGGATATGCGCCATAGACATCACTAACGGGATCCCATATCTTTCCATATAAAAATCCAAATCCCAATGCTTTTATCGATGGCATTGATTGTTGCACCAATGTTATAAAAAAACCGATAGTTAATACAATTAAGAATATTGCTATGCCGATCAAAGTTCTTTTAAAAACTTTTTCCATTCGTATCTGCCCGTATAATGACTTGTCGTTAGAGCTCTTCACTAGTATAGTTTTTAAAACTACTTATGCGACTAAGGTTTAGTCGCATAAGTAGAGGAATTAATTTATTATCTGTAATTATTTCGATAGAAAATCACTGTATCAAAAAATACCAATTACAAAATAGCTTTACCATTATAAGTAGCAGACTTAAGAATTGCTTCAGCAACTTTTAATGAAGCCGCAGATAAAGGAGCATAGTTTAATGCTGCACAATATTGTTGTCCTTCATGAATGTTCCACCATAATAATTTAACTACGTTTGTTGCTTTTGCAGCAGAACGTCCGTTATAATTTTGTTCTTTGTAGATCAAAGCCCAAGTGAAACCTGCAATAGGATAGCCATCTGCAGCATCAGTATTAACGATGAATATTTTTGAATCAGCAGGTAACTTGATATTACCAGCAGCAATTGTTGAAGTTACTGTAGGAGTAATGAAGTTTCCTTTTTTATTTTGGATCTTAGAGATCGGCATTTTGTTTTGAGTAGCATAATCTAACTCAACATATCCGATAGCACCAGGTGTTTGTTGGATCAAACCAGCAACACCGGCATTACCTTTACCGCCTAAGCCAACAGGCCAGTTTACAGACCCACCTTTACCTACTTTAGTACTCCATTCAGCACTGATATCAGATAAGTAGTTAGTGAAGATGTTTGTAGTACCACTTCCATCAGATCTGTGAGCAATGATGATCGGGAAAGCAGGAATGCTAACGCCTTTATTGATCGC
>DATHNB010000047.1:0-17184 GCA_035486495.1 Ferruginibacter sp.
CAATGGATGGTGTTGTAAGTTTATTAAGTGTAAAAAAAGGCGAACGTGTTGTGGGCAGCAACATGATGGCAGGCACCGAAATGCTGCGCATTGCGGATATGTCACAAATTGAAGTACGCGTTGATGTAAGCGAAAGTGATATCCCAAAAGTAAAATTAGGCGACAGTGCCATTGTAAGTATTGATGCCTATAACAACAGAAAATTTAAAGGTGTTGTAACGCAGATCTCCAGCAGTAATAATGGAGCATCAACACAAAGTGACCTTACCAACACTAGTACAGATGTAACCAATTATAAAGTGTACATCAAAATGTTACCCGAAAGTTACCAGGATCTGTTAGGCAAAGGAGGAATTTTCCCTTTTCGTCCAGGCATGAGTGCTAGCGCGGATATCCAAACAAAGGTTCACACGAACGTTTTAAGTGTCCCTATTAATGCAGTAACAACCAGAGATAAAAATGATAGTACAAAAACTGATAAAAAATCAAGTGATGTAACAACAGCAGATGCAAGCACTACTAATATCGATGACCTGGATGTACTTGTATTTGTACTCGATAAAGATAACCAGGTAAAAAAAGTAAAAGTAACTACTGATATTCAAGACATTAACTACATTGAAATTACCAGTGGTTTAAATGATGGAGACCAGGTAATAACAGCTCCCTACGACATTGTAAACAAGTTGTTAAAGACGGGCGATAAGGTTAAAATAGTAGATAAAAGAGACTTATATAACAATAAATAGCAATAAATAAACGAAAATTGTAGTAATATTACTATAATTTATTGCTATATAAAACGCCAAATACGCATTCGGGAGGCATCATAACATTAATATTCAAGGTCTTGTATTTGGTTGATTAAATAGCAAGCTATATCCTTGATGCAATGAAAATATTTTTTACTAAATACTTTTTACTGGTACTTCTGCTACTTATTGGCAACGAATCTTTTTCACAAAATTCGATGCTGGTAAACTTTGGCAGCAGTACCTGTACTAATCCTACGGATGCAAGTTTTTCTATTATACAAAATCCCTTATCAGGAACACCAACCCTATTAGCAAATTGTGATTTTTCTGCAGAAATCCCTAATTTCTATGGTGTGTATATTGCCTACAATCCTACAGATAATAACTTATATATCTCCTCTATACAAAGTGGCACTAATTCCACCGTATGGACCTTAAATATTGGATTGCCTGATACTGTTGGTTGTCCGGCAGTAATTCCAGCTCCTAATGTTTATCCTTATATTCTCAATAATTTTGAATTTGATAGTAATGGAAATCTTTGGGCATTCAGTAATTATAATGCGGGAACAGGTACATGCTTATTAAGCAATTTCAATTTGGTAACTGGTAGCACTTTATCGTCAAAAACGGTCCAATTTCCAGTAGGATTTTACCCTACAGACATTTTAAATGGAGATCTAACCATTTTACCTAACGGTAGATTATTTTGTACACTTGGAGCTTCTCCTATCTCTCAATTATATGAGATCACCAACTATTCAGGAGGTTTTGGTAACGCTACTGCAACTTATTTAGCGACCATGCCGCTCAATTGTTATGCCATCGCATTTTTGAATGGAGAACTGGAAGTTTCGGGAAGTAATTACTCTACAAGCTGTTACTATTTCCCATATAATATTGCCAGCAATACTTTAGGTGCTGTACAAAGTTTCCCTAACGGTTTATCTCCTGTTGACAATACCAGCATTGATCCTATTGTTGGCGCCACTAAACAATTAGTGAGTAGTACTGTAGTAAATGCTAACACTGCTAATCTTACCTATATTATTTATCTAAAAAACATGGGTAATACGATCATTAATAATATCAATGTTATTGATGATTTAAGCGCTGCTTTTGGTGCCGGGAATGTTTCAAATGTAACAGCCGCTTTTACGAGTAATCCTGCAGGCTTAGTATTAAACGGCGCATACAATGGAACAACAGTTACAAGTTTGTTAGCACCAGGACAACAGCTGCATAACCGTATATTAGGCAATACTAATTATTTTTCCAAGATACAAATAACATGTCAGGTTACTAACCTTGTTCCCGGTGTTACTTATTATAATTCTGCTATCGGAAACGGTACAATAGGTTCTGGTCCGAGTCTTGCAAGTATTTCAGATTCTTCAAATAATGGTGCGCCGACAGATGCCGTAATAGACCCTAACAACAATAACTATCCGGGAGATCCAGGAGAAAATGTTCCTACACCATATACATTCCCTATTATATTGACGGTTAATTTTATCAGTGCAGATGCTACGTTAATAAACAATACAACATCCATGATACATTGGTCCGTTGCGACTCCGGTAACAAGCGCCAACGAATTTGAAGTAGAATACAGTACTGATGGCAAAAACTGGAACACCGTAGGAACTGTAGCTATCACTTCAAATACACAAAGTGATTACAATATTGAACAACAAGATGTACCAACAGGTAATATTTATTATCGCATAAAAGAAATTGATAATGATGGTTCATACGTTTATAGCAGGGTTATTATATTAGATAACAATAACGGACAAACTAAATATGTTGTCTTTCCAAATCCTGCTAGTAATATGATACAGGTAATTGCACCTTATGGCGTTACTGGTAATTGCTCAATCGAATTATTTGATGCTACCGGGAGAAAACTGATCGAGACGATAATGAATACTTCTTCTATTGAAATCAATATTACTGATTTACCGAACGGATCTTATATACTAAGAATAGATCATGATGATAATATTACAACCCAAAAGGTTTTAATCATTCACTAATTAATTTTTTATTTTTTGTAGCCAGCTTTACTGGTACTATTAAGCTTCAGTGGCGTCGCACATTTCATCAGTTGAATTACTATTAAGCTTTTTAACCACTGATACACGCTACATAAATAATTTCTCTGCAATAAGAACCGATTCAGGTTTTCCTACATCGACAAACTTATCGCTGACATCATGAGGATATCCAAGTATTAAATGCTCTGCAGCCAGATCAAGATATGTTTCAGTCAAAGAAAATTTACCTCTTTGACGAATTAAAGAAAATATTTCAGGTTGAAAAACCACCACACAGCTATATGCTTTCTGATGCAAGCCATTTTTATTGATAGATATTTTCTCCTCTCCCGTTTTCACATTTCTCCATCCGCACAAACGATCATTATCATCAAACAAAAAATATCTGGAAGTATTTCTATCACTCACGCCAAAGGATATCAATGGATCACGTTGATGATGAAATGCCAATAATTTATTAATATCTAAGTCAGTTAAAATATCAACATTCAATGTAATAAAAGGTTCATTACCAGCTAACAGATCTTTTGCGTGCAATAATCCACCACCTGTTTCCAATACTTCTTTTGCTTCATCACTGATCACAATATTACTTCCCCATCCATTGTTTTTTCTAACAGCATCAATGATCTGATCGGCAAAATGATGCACGTTTACAACAACATCCGTAATTCCGTATTGTTGTAAATATTCAATATTTCTTTGCAACAATGATTTACCATTCACGATAGCCAACGCTTTAGGATGCTCATCCGTCCAGGGTTTAAACCTTGTCCCCAAACCCGCTGCAAAGATCATTGCCTTCATTAGTACACTTTTAATTTTTTACTTCGTGAATATTTTGTTCTAGATGATTCAGTTCAATTTTTACATTGTACTTATTTCTTAAATGCCTTGCTACTGCATCTGCAGCATAAACGCTTCTGTGTCTTCCTCCGGTACAACCAAAATTGATCATCAGGCTTGCAAAATTTCTTTCAATATAATTTTCAACAGCTATATCTACAATATTGTAAACGCTGTTTAAAAATTCAGGCATTTCTGTTTGTTGCTCTAAATAATCTTTTACCGGTTTATCTCTTCCAGTTTGTTTTTTAAATTCCTCTATCCTTCCGGGGTTTAGAATACTTCTGCAATCAAAAACAAAACCTCCCCCATTATCTGTTTCATCTTTTGGATAACCTGTAATTTTATAAGAGAAGCTATTGATCTTTACCACCAACGGAGTTGACGCGGTTGCTTTGATCGCTTCAAAACGATTGATAACTTCATCTGCCGTCATTAAATTCAACAATCGTTCAAACTCGGGTAAGCTAAGTCCAACCTGCTTGTTAGCAATAAACCATTGTATGTTTTTTAATGCTAAAGGAATACTTGTTAAAAAATGCGCCTTACGTTCAAACAACCCTCTAAAACCATACGCACCTAAGACTTGTAATAATCTTATCAATACATAGCCATTGTATTGGCTCTCGAACTGGTTCTTATCAATCGGTTTTTCTAAAATATCTTCTACACAAACCATGTAATATTGCAACAGGGTATTTTTCCACTCATCACTTAATTCCGCTTTTGCCTGCCATAATAAAGATGCAACGTCATATTGCAAAGCGCCTTTCATTCCTCCCTGATAATCTATAAAATGAACACTATTGTCTTTTACCATTATGTTCCTGCTCTGAAAATCGCGAAACATAAAATACTTATGATCTACATGAGAAAGATAAGTACTGAACGCATCAAAGTCATCGATCAGCTTTTCTTTATCGTAAGGGATTTTTAGAGTATCAAGGAAATAATATTTAAAATACAGTAAGTCGCTTACGATGGCTTGTTTACCAAACTCCTTACTAGTAATAGTTTGATCATAATCTAAGCCTTCGTCACCTTTTATTTGTAATTGCGCTAATGATCGCAATGTTTTCTTGAACAGATCATATACATAAACATTATGCCCATTCTTTTCTAATTCATTGAGCAAGGAACTGTCGCCAAGATCTTCCTGGATATAAATTGAATGTTCATTATTTATAGCAAAAACTTCAGGTACCGGACAACCGCATTTTTTAAAGTGTTTGCTAAAATATAGAAAGGTTTCGTTCTCTTTGATATTGGTATTATAAGTAGCTATATAAGACTCGCGATCAGCTATAACTCTAAAATACATTCTATCGCTCCCGCTCTGTGGAATTTTATCAATACTAGAAATAACAGCTTTACTGAATGATTGAAATAGCTTCTTTATATCCTCAATTACCGATTGCATGTAGTTACTTATTATTGGTAAAAGTAACAAAAAGCAAATAACAAATCCTCAAAAAACAAAAACCCGAATTTCAATTACTTTATTCCCTGACCTTAAACAGGGAATAAAGTAACACTGAAATTCAGGTTTTAATTGTGATCTATTATTGGGATTTTAATCAGCCAGTTCTTCGCAATAATACCCTGCGTTAAATAATATTTTTTCTACTTCATTCACCGCTACACCATTGCTTTCTATTCGTAAAATATTATCGCAATCTTTCAGATCTACATTCCATCGTTGAATACGGGGATGCACGTCTAAATATGATTCAACATCTTTGATCCGGGCATTATCAGTAAGGTTAGTTTTAAAAACAAGTACTTCCATAAAGTTGGTTTTGGTATTAAAAAGAAACTTGTATCAATATCTATTCCACATGTGCATCTTTTTCATCTTCATCCATGTGGTGCCAGCCTCTTCCTCCGCAACGATCTTTCCATGTAGCTCTTATTTTTTCTCTTTCTTCGGGAGTCATGTTCTGGAATTTTTCTCTCATCTTCATTCTCCACATACCGCCGGGGCCACATCTTCCACCAAACCCACCTCTTGGGCCACCGCCAAACAATATTTTACTTAATAATAAAATACCCAATGCCTGAATAAATGTAATTGTCTTAACACCTAATACTGCCGGCAAAATAGCGTTCCATAACCCCATTACTATCGAGCCAAATACAAGGATCGCAATACAAGCGATAACAAGTACCATCAATACCTTTTTAATTTTATGCTTTTTCATTTGTTTAAATTTTATACGTTTAATAATTTAATAATTCATCTTTTAATACACTGAGCCTTTCTCTTAAATGCAATACTGCATATCGTTTACGGCTAATTAGTGTGGCCACACTAACACCTGTTTCTTCTGCAATATTTTTAAAAGGTATACCTTCCATTTCATTCAAAATAAATACATCCCGTTGCTCTGCTGGTAGTTCATCCAGCGCCAGTTGCAACTCATCCCAAAACAAATTTCTGATATAACTTGTTTCTGGTGTATCGTCCGTAGCAAGCAATATTTCTTTCCAGTCAAAACCTTCTTCGCTTGCAGCTGCAGGTTGCAGATCTTCTATCAACGGCAACTTCTGTTTTCGATAGCTATCAGTAATTTTATTACGCGCCACTTTGTATAACCAACCTGTTACCTGCGTTATCGGTTCTTCATTATCCGCAAATTGATAAAAAACATCCTGCAAAATATCCTCAGCATCTTCATTGGTTGCAACCCTTTGCTTTATAAAGCCAAACAGCTGTCTGCTATAAGCCTTTATAGTGCTGGTTATATTGTTGTTGCGTTCTGCGCTCATTATAGTTGGTATGGTCAGTACATCCTCCATGTATGTATAGGTAGACGAATCAGAGAGGATTATGTTTTAAATATCCGAATATATTTTAAGAGTCGGAGCGGTTTTTTATTACCCGCAATAAAAAACCGCTCTGAAATATCAGAGCGGTTAAATTTATACACAAAAATTAAAATGTAAAATTATAAAAGCTACCATTGTTATAAGAATATGATGCCGTGTCATCACAAGTTCCATCACCGAAATTGATAAGCATTTGATTGGAACCTACACTTATCACTAGTTGTCCTTCATCAATATAAGGACAACTAGCCTTCTTTTCTAAAGGAGTTATCGGAAGTACTACAGATATTGCTGTAACCCCGGTAGAATTTACTATTGTATGACTGTTCCACCATACCGAGTATACATTATCAAGCAAATTATTATCGCCAATTCCTCCAGTTAGGAGTACGTTTGTTTGACCATAATGATGCCAGTAAGATAATCCACCAGATGCCGTAACAGTTCCACTATCAACTCTTGTCCAGGCTAAAGTATCTCCATGGCTTAGGTTATTCCATACAATAGTGCCTTCTTTATGATATCCATTAACGGTATAATTATTAAAAGTTAACGTATCAAAACTTCCGGCTTTATAAAATGAATCTGAAAGTACCGCTATGATCTCTCCAGATCTTATTATTCCGTCAGGAGATGTAGTTCCTGTTCCAAAATTAATGGTAACAGTTTTGGGAAACGCACCCGGACTAATGGTAACAGTGGCATTATAATATGGCGCTGGCCTGGCTCCCAGAGAGCTTGTTGAATCTGAATTTACCGAAGATGTAAATACAGTGTTAGCATCTTCATTAAGATTGTCTGAAATTGTAGACTGGGTAGCTATATTAAGAGTGGAAGCATCTGCAACACCACCACCAGTACCCACATTTTTTTTACAAGCCGTAAAACTGATAATAACTGTTAGAGCGATTACAAGATTCCTTTTTTTCATACGTTAAGTTTTAATCGATTATTAAAAAAATTCAGTTTGTGGGCTTTCTTGAGTATAAGATCGAATAGTTTAACACGTGTTTAATCGTGATTTAAATTAATTTGCAATATGTTTTACTCTGTAAAGACGCCTTGGTGGCTAAAATTATTGTATAAGAACTGTATTTGGCAGATAAAAGATACAAAAAAAGTTATCTTTTTGACTTTTGATGATGGACCACATCCTTCTATTACCCCTTTTGTGTTAGACGAACTAAAAAAGTATAATGCTAAAGCTACCTTTTTTTGCATTGGAAAGAATGTTTTGCAACATAACGATATTTATAGAAGAATTACTACGGAAGGACACAGTGTTGGCAACCATACAAACAATCATCTTAACGGATGGATAACAAATAACGATGTTTACCTACAAAATATTGAAGAGGCAAAAAAACATATCAACTCAGAATTATTTCGTCCTCCGTATGGGAAAATTACAAAATTTCAACTGCAACAATTAGCTACTAAAAAGTTTCGGTTACGCACGGTTATGTGGTCCGTATTAAGTGGAGATTTTGATAAAAAACTAACACCTGAAAAGTGCTTACGTAATGTTACAAAGAATGCTACAAACGGCTCTATCGTTGTATTTCATGATAGTGAAAAAGCCTTTGAAAGATTACGATATGCGTTACCGAGAGTATTAAAATATTTTTCAGAACAAGGATACAGCTTCGGAAAAATTGATTGATTTTAATTATAGAAAAATAGCTTTTTTCAGAAATGCCTTAAAAAAAATTGGGCCTGAGGTAGAAACCCCGGCCCGTTTTTAATCCGTACCCTATGAAAACTGGAACAAATTTACATTCTTCTTTTTATATAGCAACTTTTTTTTTAAAAGATATAAATCAAAAAAATCATCTTGATGATTTGAAAAGAATTATATTTTTTTTCTACATGATAAAAAATGTAAGACTATATAGGATTATGGAGTTTATTGTTTAAACAATGAAATAGATAATTTTTAATAATTTTTTATATGGAACTAATAGATACACATTGCCATCTTTATTCTGAGGAATTCAAAGCAGATTTAGATATGGTTATACAAAGAGCAGAAAGTGAAGGGGTTAAGCGTTTTTATTTGCCGTCTATAGATAGTGAATCGATCGAATCCATGTTAGTATTAGGCAAAAAATTTCCTGAAAAATGTATTCCAATGATGGGGTTGCATCCTTGCTATGTTAAAGAAAATTATTTGGATGAATTATCTATCATTAAAAAATGGCTCTCTATCCAAAAATTTGCAGCTGTGGGTGAAATAGGACTAGATTTTTACTGGGATAAAACATTCGTCAAACAACAAGAACAGGCTTTCAGGACCCAAATAGAATTATCATTGGAATACAACTTACCCGTTGTACTCCACACAAGGGACGCCATGCAGGAAACAATTGATATAATAAAAGAATATATTCCAAGAGGTATAAAAGGTATTTTCCATTGTTTTGGAGGAACTTATGAAAATGCCATCGAAATTATTAATGCGGGATTTTATTTAGGTATTGGCGGCGTACTTACATATAAAAAATCAGGACTAAGCCAGGTATTAGAAAAAATCGACCTGAGGCATATCGTACTTGAAACAGATGCTCCTTATCTGGCACCTGTACCATTTAGAGGTAAAAGAAATGAAAGTTGCTATTTAAAATACATTGCTGCAAAATTAGCTGAAGTAAAAAACACATCCGTTGAAGAAGTAGCTCAGATAACTACATCCAATGCTGAAAAAATATTCGCCTCCTAAATATTGAAACTGTATTTTTGCCATCCTAAAAAAGGAGACTTGTCCGAGTGGTTGAAGGAGCACGCCTGGAAAGTGTGTATACGGGAAACTGTATCAAGGGTTCGAATCCCTTAGTCTCCGCAAAATGATCCTACCCATTTTCAATTTTAACAAAAGGCTTTACTCAAATGCCTTCATATCAAATAGTTAGATAAAATACATGAAATAGGCTGGCATAGATGTTGCAGTTTATTAATAGAGAGCGCGCGTCGTCCGGTTAGTCCATATATAAATTTGACGGGTGATTGTTTTCTCCATTAACCATTTTATTCACAATAAAATTTACAATTATGAAATCAAACAATAAAATATTAAAAAGCAATTCTAATAAACAGCCTGTGTGGCTTACTTTAGTTAGAGTAATTCTTGGTTTTATTCTTTTTTGGAAGGGTATACAATTTATACAAGATACTTCCCGATTAGAAAGCATACTTCAAAATTCAGGATTGCATTTGCTGGATAAAAATACAAGAGTGTTAGCATTTATAATACCTTACGTTAATCTGTTAGGTGGCTTATTTATAGCCTCTGGGCTTTTTACAAGATGGACTGCATTGATACAAATACCCATTTTAATAGGAGCTATTATATTTACAAATATGCAAGGAGGGATGAGCTTTGGTAATAATGAACTGATATTATCAATTATTACATTCATTTTATTAATAGTATTTGCAATAAAAGGCAGTGGCAATCTTTCTGCTGATGAGTTCTTTAGAAGCTATTATAAAGCAGGGACAGAAAACGGTTACACACAAAATTTTTTTAGATAAATAACCAGTGTGCTGACTTAAACCTAAATAAAATGTACTAGCTTAGGATACTCCTTAAGTGAAAGGTTATTTTTGTATCAAACTTATAATCATGAAATCAAAAAAAATTATCGCAGCAGTATTACTAGGTGCAGCTGCAGGAGCTATTGCAGGTGTTTTATTTGCTCCCGACAAAGGTGCTGCTACAAGAGAAAAAATTAAAGAAGCGGGCGAAGATCTGAAAAATACTTTTAAAGATAAGTTCAATGAGTTTGTAGATGACATTAAAGAAAAGTATGAAAATGCCAAGCAAGAAAATACCAACACTATTTAATTTATCAATCTACTTTTATAACGATCAAAAAGCTTTGATAAAATAGCAATAATGGAAAATACAAAAAAGGATTTAGAGTTATTATTTGAAAAGGCAGCAGATTATATCGAGACAAAGTTTAATCTATTAAAACTTCAGGCAGTTGATAAGACTGCAGATGTTGTTTCTTCACTCGTTTGTATTTTAGTTATTGTATTAATATTTTCAGTAGTCTTTTTTATTCTTAATATAGGATTGGCCTTATGGATAGGCAGTCTGCTGGGCAAAGCATATTATGGCTTTTTTATAATTGCGGGATTTTATATAATTGTGGGATTAATTATTTATTTCATGAGAAGCAAATTTTTGAAAGCGGGTATAAGTAATCTGATCATTAAAAAACTACTCAAATAATTTGCAAATGGAGATAAATAATCATGATCAATTAAAAGCCGCTATATCACAATTAGAACGGGAAGCAATATTAAAAAAAGAATTGCTGGTGGATCAGTTTCATACAACTTATGAGAACCTTCAACCGATCAATATTATCAAAAACCAATTAAGCAAAATAATAGGGTCTTCAACGGTACAAAATGACGCAGTAGGAACTGCGATGGGTGTTGGAGCTGGTCTACTCTCCAAGAAGGTATATGAAAGAGGGTCTAATAATATTTTTAAACAGCTTTTAGGTACAGCATTAGAGTTTGGCGTAGCTGGGATCGTAGCTAATAATTCAGAAAAAATAAAAGAAGTTGCGGCAAATTTGCTAGACAAATTATTCAAACCAAAAGAAAAGCCCAATTCCTTTGATTAGCTTCAAAAAAGAGGCTAAAATTATGCACCCTTTATGTACCCAACCTAACAATCATTTCTACTATCTTCGCATTCAGAATGTCCAAATTTCTCATTATAGGATTAGGCAATATAGGTAATGAATATACCAATACCCGCCACAACATTGGGTTCGACGTAGTAAATGCCTTTGTGCAAAAGCACGGATCAAGCTTTAAGGTTGACAGGTTAGCGTATGTGGCAGAAGTAAAATGGAAAGGGAAACAGTTTGTATGCGTCTGCCCTACCACTTTTATGAACCTAAGCGGCAGGGCTTTTAAATACTGGCTGGAAAAAGAAAAGGTACAATTAGCGAATACTTTAACAATAGTTGACGATCTTGCGCTTCCATTAGACAAATTGCGTTTACGCCCCAACGGCACTGATGCAGGACATAATGGACTGAAAGACATACAGAATATCCTTGGAACTGATAAATATCCCAAACTCAGGTTTGGAATTGGGAATAATTATCCGAAAGGAATGCAGGCTGATTTTGTATTAAGCAAGTGGTTGAAAAATGAAGAGCCCATTGTGAAATTGAAAATTGAAAAATCTGTAGAAGCTATAGAATCCTTTGCTACTAGCGGCATTGAACATACTATGAATGAAATAAATAAACTATCCATTACCTTATAAATATCCCATTCCTAACCCTTACAATATTTTTTTTATTAATACGTTTCATTTATTATATTACACTAACAAAACCCACCGCTTGCTCCCTGACTAACAAAAATAATCATTACGATGAAGATAATTTGTATTGGTAGAAACTACCCCGAACATGCCAAAGAGCTTGGCAATGATATTCCAAATGAGCCCGTAATTTTCATGAAGCCGAAAAGTGCTTTACAGCAAAGCCATATTCCTTTTTATTACCCCGATTTTACAAATGAATTGCACTATGAATGTGAGCTTGTTTTAAGAATTTGTAAGAATGGCAAATATATACAGGAAAGGCTGGCTCCTAATTATTATAATGGGATTACCGTTGGTATCGATTTTACTGCACGTGATATTCAAAACGAATTAATCGCTAAAGGTTTACCATGGGAAAAAGCAAAAGCTTTTGATAACTCCGCTGCTGTGGGGACGTTCATGGATATTACCCCCACTTTAAACAAAAAGAATATCAAGTTCAGTTTGCATAAAAATAAAGAGCAAGTGCAACAAGGAAATTCCTGCGATATGCTATTTCATTTTGACGCCATCATTGCGCATGTATCAAATTATTTTTCGTTAAATATCGGTGATCTTATTTTTACGGGAACACCCGCAGGCGTTGGCGAATGTGTTGTAGGAGACGAACTGGAAGCATTTATTGATAACAAAACATTATTACAGCTTGAGATAAAATAATTACATTTATTCTACAGGACTTACAGCCTGTAGATACTTTTTACTGAACAACAGCTACAATACTAATCTCTATTAGTGTTGCTGTGCTGATTTTCTTTATATGTTTTGTTTACCGGCTGAAGTTATCTACTCGGCATCGTTGTGCCACTCCCTTCAACGTCATACCTCTATTGAGCTTTTATTGAAGCGATTTTTTATCTGAATTAATATTTCATAAAACAAGAAAATAAATTTAGATTCATTGAAATAATAAACTGCCTAAATGAATCTTTTAACAGGAAATATTTTTGAGCATCATGAGTAAGCCTTCATCAAATCATACATCACTTAGCGAAGTACATCAGAGTATTGATACCACAACGCAAAAAAAGATAGGCTGGAAAAGAATCTTAACCTTCTTAGGACCAGCGTATTTAATTAGCGTTGGCTATATGGATCCGGGCAATTGGGCCACAGATCTGCAGGGCGGTAGCAAGTTTGGTTATACATTGATATGGGTTCTATTCATGAGCAATTTAATGGCTTTGTTATTACAAGGTCTATCTGCCAGGTTAGGCATCGTACGTGGACGTGATCTTGCGCAAGCTAACAGGGAAGCTTACCCTAGATCGATCAATTTCATTCTATACATCTTAGCAGAAATAGCCATCGCCGCCTGTGATCTTGCAGAAGTACTGGGAATGGCCATTGGCATACAACTATTAACGGGCTTACCATTAATATGGGGAGTATCCATTACTGTGCTGGACACATTTCTATTGCTGTACCTGCAAAAAATGGGCATGCGTAAAATGGAAGCCTTCATCGTTGGTTTAGTTGCTGTAATAGCTACATCTTTTTTAATAGAAATAGTTTTTGCCAAACCAAATGCAACAGAAGTTATTGTAGGATTTGTTCCTCATGCACTAAATGGTGAAGCGCTTTATATTACCATTGGCATTATCGGCGCTACTGTAATGCCACATAATTTGTACCTTCATTCTGCGTTAGTACAAACAAGAAAAATAGACCGCACTGATGAAGGAATTAGACAAGCATTAAGGTTTAACCGTATTGACAGCAGTATTGCATTAAACATTGCCTTTCTTGTAAACATGGCTATTTTAGTTTTAGCTGCATCCGTGTTTTTTAAAACAGGTAATTCTCAAGTAGCAGAAATAAAAGATGCCTACAAATTATTAGCACCACTTTTAGGAAGTAAAATTGCCCCTACTCTTTTTGCTATTGCATTAATAGCTGCCGGACAAAGCAGTACCATTACCGGTACATTAGCCGGACAAATTGTAATGGAGGGTTATCTTCAATTACGCATCAATCCTTGGGTAAGACGATTACTGACAAGGCTTTTAGCAATTGTTCCCGCATTAATAGTTATTATTTTATATGGAGAAGAAAAAGTTGATGCGCTACTTATTTTAAGCCAGGTGATATTGAGTATGCAGTTGGGATTCGCTATTATTCCACTCATTCATTTTGTAAGCGATAAAAAAACAATGGGTAAATTTGCGATCAGTCCTATTACAAAAATTGTTGCATGGCTTATTGCATCTGTACTTATATTCTTGAATGTACAGTTATTAATAAATACAACTTCAGGAGTGTTTACTAATGGATCAATATTTTCAAAACTAGTATTAGGGTTACTTGGATTATTATTTATTGCACTATTATTATATATTGTTTTGCATTCTCTACTAACTAAGAATAAAAAAACTTCCTCAATACTAATACATCCTACTCAGCAAAATGAACTCAGCAATCTTGAAAAACCTGAATTTAAAAATGTGGCTGTCGCATTAGACTTTAGTGAAAATGATGAAAAATTATTATCCTTTGCTATTGGCCAGGGAAAAGAAAATACTAATTACATATTGATACATATTGTAGAAAGTGCTTCTGCAAAACTATTAGGAAATGAAAGTGATGATTATGAAACAAGAAAAGATAAAGAACGGATAGATCTTTTTGTAAAAGAATTACAGCTACGAAATCTAAATGCCAGTGGCTATTTAGGATTTGGTAAGCGAGCCCAGGAAATAGTAAAGATCGTAAAAGAATACAATGCGGATATGCTCATAATGGGTGCCCATGGCCATACAGGATTTAAAGATATTATTTATGGAGAAACCGTAAACAGTGTTAGACATGAATTAAAAATACCTGTGTTGATCGTGAACATTTAAGACTAATTAGTATCCTTCAATGCAGCTAATTCGTCTTCTATTTTTTTGTTCCACTCTTCTTGCTTATCCTTAATTATACTGTGATGCGTTTCATCATCATATTTGGTTTGCTCAGCATTCAATTCTTTTTCAACATCCTCATAGATATTACCAATTAACTTTTCATAATTTTTCATTGTAAAATCAGCTTCTCCCAATTTTTTTATAAAGCGTTGCGTATAAATATAAGTAAGATCAAAGTGATGCTGTTCGTGATTCAACAAATAATCCGATTTCTTATCTGGCTTTACCCACGATTCCGGTTTTGAATAATCGCAATACACATCAATGGTCATTGTTCGCACATTATTTACGCTTTGAAATGACATATTAAATCCCGAACCTGATGAAGTTAATGCAGCAAAATCGACACTATTATCTGGCTTCCCCTGAAAATCATCCCACACAAGTTTTGTCTTTCCATCATAAAAAATAGTCGAATTATCTGCGGGGCCATTACTTGTTACATAATTAACAACTACAGCTACCTTTTGCGCCTGCAAAGCGCTACTCATCAAAATAAATAAAACAGGTAATAAAAAATATTTACGCATATACAGACTTTAATGAAATATAAAACAATACAACAATTGACCAATTAACCATTTTATTACTCTTCAATATAATCCAGATCTCTGTGGAATGTTTCTTCAGTAAAAAATAAGGCAATTAATGTGATACTAATAATAATTACTCCAGTAACAATACCACTTTTACTAAGTGGCGATACCTGATCAACTTTGAAATTTTTATACAACGATAAAAACAAGCAGGCGATTAATGGCAATGCACCCCTAACCATATTAGGAATAGTTGTTGCTGCTGTAGCTCTTAAATTAGTTCCAAACTGCTCAGCTCCTATTGTTATAAAGATGGCCCACAACCCTGTGCTAAAGCCTAACAGAGCACATATTACATACATAGAAGTATCGGTGTTATTATACTTGCTAAAAAACAGGATCAATGATATTATTAATAATGAATAAAATATAAGCAATGCAATTTTTCTGCTTTGAAAATACTGACTAACCATTCCGATTGCTATCCCTCCAACTGAAAGTCCTGCATACGCAAACATAATGGCTTCACCAGAATTAATAGTTGTACTGCCAAATAGTTCTTTCCCAAAATGATCGCTTTGATTTACTATTATTCCAATAGCATACCATGTTGGTAATCCTATTAATATAGCCAGTATATATTTTCTAAACCGTTTCCAATTGGTAAAAAACATAAAGAAATTTCCTTTGGAAACATTCTGTTCTTTTACACTTTTAAACATTCCAGATTCAGCCACTTTAATTCTTAAGAACAATAATAATATACCTAAGCCTCCACCAATTTCGTAACAGATGCGCCAATCTTTTGTAAGTCTGTACGTGTAAAAAGCAGCAATAGCACCTAGTAACCCTATTGCTGATACTAAAGATGTTCCAATACCTCTTTTCGTTTTAGGTAACAGTTCGCTTACTAAAGTGACACCAGCCCCCAATTCACCTGCCAAGCCTAATCCTGCTATAAAACGGCAAAGTGCATAGTGATCAACAGTATGTACATATGCTGTCAAAAAGTTCGCTACAGAATACAAAATAATTGAACCAAATAAAACAGATAATCTTCCTTTTTTATCTCCTAAAACACCCCAAAAAATACCACCTAATAAGAGGCCGTACATCTGCCAGTTTAATACCCTGGTGCTGTCTGCCAATAAAGTAGCGTCTGTTGAACCTACGGCCGACAGACTTGGATTTTTTACAATAGTAAATAGTAACAAATCGTAGATATCTACGAAGTAGCCTAAAGCGGCAACAAATACTGCGATATTAAAAATCGAAACGGAACTGGGAGTAGATTGCTTTTGCATAAAATATTTAATTCATCAAATATGTGGATGGCTCTTTTTCTTTCCAAAAAACACTTTTACTATTATCGGCACTGTTGTAATTAGCACAATACCTAATACAATTAACTCAAGATGCTTTTTTAAATTGAAATGAAATTTCACTTCAAAAAAGCGTTGTAAATAATGACCACCAAATATCATACTGGTTACCCAGGCTACGCAACCAATGATATTGTAATAGCTGAATTTCTTTTTATCCATATTTACAATACCCGCTATAATGGGAGCAAATGTTCGTACAATAGGTACAAACCTTGCGTAGATTATAGCAGCGCCGCCATTCTTTTCATAAAAATCATTTGCTTGTATCAGGTATTTCTTTCTAAACAAAAAACGATCGGACCAACCAAACATTGCGGGACCAATCTTTTTCCCAAAGTAATAGCCCAAAGAGTTTCCTAAAATCCCCGCAACAACAATCATTGCTGTTAAAAATATTAGATCTATAAAAGGATGATGGGTCGTAAATTTTTCAACTAATTCATGACTATATATTCCCGCAACAAATAACAACGAATCTCCCGGAAAGAAAAAGCCTACAAATAATCCG
>DATHNB010000048.1:0-12615 GCA_035486495.1 Ferruginibacter sp.
ATGCCCGCTGTTCCTCCCCACAATGTTTGAACACCATTTAATCTTGACCATGTGATGCCGCCCGTGAGTGATAATATATTTTTATATTTATAAGTAACAAGCGGCTCAATTGTTGACAGATGAATCCCTACCTGATCTGTAATTGTCAGAATACCCTCAAATACAAAGGGTGATAGATATACACTATGATTTAATGTAAAAGTGCCCGCATTAAAATAAGCAAAGGATGTATCAGACTGATTATTATAAAACTTTGTGTATACGGCATTTGTACTCATATTTAATTTAGCCAGCTTGTAACTATAACTTGCTATTGTGTTTAGCGTGTTATACCAACCCTGATAAACTACATTACCACTGCCTACAAACAATTGAGTGGAAGGATAATAACCTATTGAAACAAAAGGGTACTTTGGTATAGCAAGAGATACCTGCAAGGATTTAAAAACAGCTGTATTAGAATATCCCGGAGCTGTAAGCGGACTATTAAAATCATTTTTTCTAATAGATGCATCAATTGATAATCTCTTCTTCCAAAGCAGCTGGTTTGCATGCAGCAAGTATGCATCCTGTTTTACATTAGAAGCATAAATAGTAAATGACTGAAATGCCGCACCCATGGTGGTATAACTTCCATCAATCTTTGTATTTGTTTTCGGGTAGATACTTTGAAATGAAAAATTCCAAGCTGCATTGGTACTCATCCTAAAATTCACGACTCTCCCAAACAATCTCTTATTGGTTTGACCGGGGTTATATATATTGTCATAAGATGAACGCGCATACTCGGCCGTAACAGATGTATTTTTTGTAACGGCAACAGTTCCTGCCAAAGAAGCCCCCATAATTGACTGAGTAGCTGCTGAATCTCCCACCCCTGTTGTATTTAGCAATGCTTTGCGGCCACCATATAGGGTAAAGATCAGATTGGTTTTATTCTTTTTGCCTACCCCCAATCTCACGAGCCCTACAGATTGATTGGTGGATGTGTTATTATTTAAAACAAAATCCCTGAACTGATTATTTATACTGCCGATGGCTGTTGCCATATATAATTTCCCGGGATTCATTTCTAAATTAAAACCGTTGAGTGAAACATTTTTCACTGTCAACTCAGAATAATTTAACCAACTTCGACCAATACTTATCTGATCAACTGATAATAAAATCTTTTGTGCTTTGGTCAGACGATTTCTTTCAGTCGTATCATTCCTATCCATATAATCGTTTACCGTCTCGGGACTATTCAGATGATTAATTTGCCGTGTAAGCATCGATACGGAATCTGTAAGATGTTTTTGCAGTAATAAGATTTTGTTCTCATTAGCTACTGCTGCTTTTCTAAGCTTCATGATGCTATCCTGCCGCTGTTTGATCTTCGCTTGTCCTGCTGAATCCATATCTGCATCTGATGCAAGCTTGTTTATGGCAACAGCTGTATCATTTTGTATGTTACTAAAAGATTCACCCTGTTTTGCCCCTCCCCAAATGTTTGTAGGCATTACTCTATTCAAAGAATCTGTTATACTATCTGTTGGATTTACTTTTTTAAACATTTTAGCTTCTCTTGCTTCAATAAGTGCCTGCAAAGGATTTTTGTTATCTGCCTGTCCTTCTAACTGGGCTAACTTATCCCTGTCTTGTTTATATATTCCATACAGACTATCATATTTGCTATATAAACCTTTTATTAACGGATTGGAATTCTTATAAGCCAATAATGAGGTATCTCCCATCTTATATTTCACCGAAGGATTTACTAGTAAATTTTTATCCAACAAACTGTCAGCATCTTTTCTTAGGTCCGATTTTATTTGTTCAAGCATATCAGGTTGCCTGTATTGAATGCTAACATCTGAGTTATTACTGAAGTATGGTGAGTTAGAACCCCTGTATGTAAATATTGCCCGGAAAGGATACTTATTGGCAATGTTCCCATTAATGTATGATTGCACCATATGTTGCATCATATTACGTTGCGCAAAAGGCGTATCAATATAACTTCTATAATTATAATTGTATAAAATATTGCCGTGTAATATTATTAAAGGATCCTTGGCTGGCTTTGGAACATCCCTATTCTCTTTAAGTTCAACCGGCGGATCGTTTTGTGTTATAATAAGAGTCCTGTTCTTACACCCGATACCGGTCATTCGGATTAATATTGAATCCTCCAAATGATGACGACGATTATAATTTATGCTATCTGTATGCGTAGTTTTCATGGTTTTTGATTTTGATACTACCGGTAGTTTAATTCTTTGTGCAAAACAATTTGCAGAAAAAAATATCAATACCATTAATATTTTAAATCTAATTATATGCATTATTATTTTTAGTTGCTTTAATGAACAGCAATTCATTCTTAGTTACTGAATCATTTATTTTTCTGAAGCAACATTTTCAAATCATCTACTTCTTTTTTAAGTTGTTGTAATTGGTCATTCTGATCTTGTAACGCTTCTATCTTTTTATTCTGATCAATTATATAAAGAGTTAACTCCTCTATTTTTTGTAATAAAATTTTCTGATTAGTTCCTAGATCAATTCCATTTTTTTCTACATCATTGGCAGAGGGTACATCCGGTAAATGTTTATTTTGCTTAATATAATTCTCTACATCAGTTAAAGAAGATAATTTATAATCTGCATCAAAAACATAATCTGACCAGCTGGCAATATTTACTTTTACTTTACGGGTACTTATTCCTTTTTCTACATACAAGTTATAAGAGGTGTCTACGATATTAGTAGTACCAATGCCAACTCTGCCTATACTATCAATGGTCATTCTTTCCAAATTATTTGTACGGAAGCGCAAACTCACATTACTGGAAGAGCCTATGTAACTGCTACCCGGTATAGGTGTATTACCAGATAAGCTCCATGCTGTTGTACCGCCCGCAATTGGTTGTAAGCTTAAATTACCATTACCTGCAACATCGGTTAATACATAGCCTGAACCTGTGGGAAGGCCTTTAGCTTTAATGGTATGTATACTATCAGAAAGAGCAAATTGATTGGAGACTGCTGTCGCATTATATCCTATGGCTATAGCATACGAATCACTAGTATCCGTTACATTTGCCTGATAACCAATCGCAGTGTTGTTATTGCCACTTCTATTATTAGCTAAGGCTGCGTATCCCACACTTGTGTTGTTATTGCCTGTTGTATTAGTGGATAAAGCATTAAAGCCAAATCCTGAATTATATACACCGGTAGTATTGTTTTTAAAAGCATAAACACCTATAGATGTATTAAAAAGAGAAGAATCCAGTAAACCTGCTATTACCCCTCCTCTTTTAAAAACAACATCCTGATAATCAGTTGTACCGATAAAGTTAGCTGAAGGATTCGTTCCCGAATTTCCGGTTAAACCCCATCCACTGCTAGATGCTAAACCTACCCAACTGCTACCATTATAATAAAATACCTGATGCAGCGTACTATCGTAAACTTGTAAACCAGCTGCTGGAGTAGCTATCGCAGTTTTTTGTGTAGTTGTTAGCCTAGGCATTAAAAAACCCTGGGATATACTCGTTAGATCTAACAATGCTGAAGGATTATTTTGAGTGGTTCCAATACCTACTGAAGAAGTTCTTCCCTGAACACGCATTATTTCAGTCATTGTTCCAGCCTCATTTTTTGCGGAAAATGTTAGAGATGTTCCCCATCCGTTAGTTAATGGATGCACCTGATAACCAATAAATGCACCATATGAATTAGCATTGTATGACGGTATCGCATTACCACCTGATGCACCTAGAAAAATTCCAAATGTTTTTCCTGAGCTATAACTATAATTGCTTCCGTTTGTAAAAGCAGTAATAGCAGGTTCATAAGTAACCTCTGATCCCGCAGGTAATCTTCCCAAAATTGCTAACCTTGTAGTAGCTGCGTTTTGCATAAAATTATCTGAAATATTACCAACCCCAAGAGCATCATTTTGATCTGAAGCACCAATGGAATAAATCCGAAGCATTACAGGGCCATTAGTTGCCCCATTTACTCCACCAGAAAAAGTATATCCCGCACCCCAACCACCTGTATGCCCATTATTAGTAAATTGTAATGGATAACTATTTCCGTCTGGTCCTGATGCTGATTGAATCCCTCCTAAGCCACTTGAAGTTCCTAATAGAAATGATGTTTGTGCTCTTACTGTTCCATTCACATCCAATGGATAAGCTGGCGTAATATTACCAATACCTACATTTCCTGAACTGGTAATAAACATCCTTGGAAGACTATCTGTACTGAATTGGAGACCGGTACTATCTCTTGTGCCTAGAAAATTAGTTCCTGTGCTGGTTCCTCGATTTCCTGTTAAACTCCATGCTGTACTTCCTGCATTTGGTTGCAGACTTAAATTACCATTACCTGATACATCGGTTAATACATAACCTGCACCTGTGGGAAGTCCTTTTGCTTTTATTGTATGTATGCTATCAGAGATGCCTAATTGATTAGATGTCGCACTGGCATTATATCCTAGCGATAATGCATATACAGCCCCCGTGTCCGCACTCGTTTGGTAACCAATAGCTGTGTTATATTTACCTGTTGTAACAGTGGATAAAGAATTATATCCTACTGCTGTATTTTCCATACCTGATATGCTTGCCGTTAAAGAGTTTGCTCCCAAAGCGACATTGTTAGAAGTTTGACTATTCAATAACGCATTTGCTCCTAATGCAACATTATAGCTACCAGTCGTGTCATAGAGAAGGCTCGCCTCGCCTATACTTGTATTATTATTTCCCGTTCTATTTCGTATAGAAGCTGAGTAGCCCATACTAACATTTCCACCCCCTGTTGTATTAGCGCTCAATGCTGCTTCCCCTATACCAGTGTTATATGAACCTGATGTGGTATTACCTAAAACCCCTGCCCCAATAGCTGTATTAGAAACACCGCTTGTATCATAAGACAAAGTACCATCTCCCACGGCTGTATTGTACATTCCCTTAGTGTTACGAGCCAAAGCCCCATCTCCTACTGCCGTATTATATCCTCCTGTTGGATTGTTAGCCAAAGCATTAAATCCCCACGACGTGTTTCCTAAAGAATCATCCAGCAATCCAGATCTTACATTATCCATTTTAATTATAACATCTTTATTATCGGTTGTACCTATAAAATTTGTTGAAGGATTTGTCCCGGAATTTCCTGTTAAGCTCCATGCTGTGCTTCCTGCATTTGGCTGTAAACTTAGATTACCATTACCTGATACATCGGTTAATACATAACCTGCACCTGTTGCCAATCCCGGAGCTGCTATTGTATGTATACTATCCGAAATCGCTAATTGGTTGGAAGTTGCGCTAGCCTTATATCCTAACGAGATAGCATTTGAAACAGTGCTACTGGAAACATCTGCTTTATACCCAATAACTGTATTATTTGATCCTGTTATATTTGTAAATAATGATGAATCTCCAACTGCTGTATTGCGCGCTCCTGATGTATCTGAATATAGAGAATAAGTTCCTAAAGCAGTATTATAAGATGCAGTGTTATTTAACAAAGCACTAAGTCCAAAACTAGAATTATAAGATCCTGTTAGATTATAAAATAAGCTGTTAGCACCAACAACAGTATTTGATTGTCCTGAAGTATTATGTTGTGAAGCATTTGCGCCTATACTTGTATTAGCTCCTCCTGTACTAGCATTTAAGGAACTATATCCTACACTTGTATTGTAGCTTCCTGTTGAATTAGCAGATAGACAATATGTTCCTACACTTGTATTATACATTCCTGATGTATTATATCTCAAAGCTTCGACGCCCCAAGATGTATTCAATAATGAAAGATTTAATAATCCAGCTTGTAATCCATTTCTTTCAAAAACAAGATCCTCATTATCTTTTGTACCGATGAAATTAGTCGTAGGATTTGTTCCAGAATTTCCTGTTAAACTCCATGCTGATATAATAGCAATATTAAAAATTTGACTTCCTGTGCCTGATCCATTTATTGCAGTAATAGTGTCAACATAATTACCTGCTGTTGTTGGCGTACCACTTATCACACCTGTAGAAGTATTTATAGTTAGCCCTGTAGGTAAACTTGAAGCACCATAGCTTGTTGGGGTATTAGACGCTGTAATAATATATGTAAAAGTAGCTCCAGCTATACCACTTCCTATAGTACTACTTGATATAACAGGCGCTTGCGAGAAAGCATTAAAACTTGACAATAAAATAACAATCAATACAACTACATAAGGTGCAATTGTAGAAAAAATACTTTTTGTTTTTGGCAAAGGTTGGGGATTCTTACAAATAATCATTTAATTTTTATTTGGATGTTATTCTTAATTCATACTATTATAATCACATAAATATATACTTTGACATTCCTGTCAATAACTAAATAAGCTAGCTAAATAAATATTGAAAAATTAAAAATATAAAGAATAGTTAGCGACTAGGTTGATTATCTTTCGAACAAATTATCATTTCACTTAACATGATACAGATTAAATATTAAGACAAAAAATGTTCTCATGCAGATGGTGCGAAAATATAGATTATTTTAAATATTCAAAAAATAATTTACAGAAGATAAGATTAAGATAATGATATAAGTCATAAAGTACATATAAAAACTCGCTCATGGTGTAAACCTCATTAATAAAGGTGTTTTTCTTCTATCTCATTCTCCTATTCGAATAAAAATATATTCATAGTAGCAGGATATGATTATTGTAAATACTTATCTATATTATTATCCAAAAGGCTTCTTAATTCAGCAGTTGGTAAATAACCCGAGAGCATTTCAAAATTGTCATTTATCCAATCAGTTTGTTTTAAATCAAAAATCCATTCTTCATATTGGTTTAATTGCATAATTTTCGCTATTTCAATTTTGTCTTGTTTAGATAAATTAAACCCAAACCTGTCAAAAATTCTGTGTCCTTTCATTGCACTTAAAATATTATTAAAGGCAGCAACATATATTAAGGGGGAAATTTTTTCTTTTGACTTTCTGTTTAAATCTGACTCAGTAAATATTTTGCTGCCATATTTTACTATTTCAATTAAATCTCTTTCTGTATCTTCTACTCTTCGTGAATGTTGACCGAGTCTGTGTGCGAATTTTTTTGTCCAAAGACATAGCCACTCATTTATAAGAATATCGGCAATTTGTTTGTTAGGTACGATGATGTGCAAATGCGGATTGTACGTTTTTGTTTGAGGATTAAAATTACATTCTAACGATTTTATACCACTTAACTTTATACCTGTGCTCCTTTGACTTTGTTTTCTGTGTCTGTCAACTATTATTCTAAAACCTCTAAGTACGTCTTTAACTCTTTTCTTTATAAGCTTGGCTGATACAGCTTTTACCGTTAGTGTTACAAAATATGGATCTTCCCATTCTTTAATTGCAGGTAAGTACTTGTTTATTATTAAAGCTTTCCTAATACTACAACACAAAGTACAGAATCTATTTTTGCAATATTTTCCATAAAGCCTACCCCCTGAGCTATGAACTTTATTTTGGCAGTGGTATGTATTCCAAAATGATTTCACCCGATCGTACTCCCCATTCCTTTTGGCGATGTCAATAAGACTTAATACTATATTTTGAGTTATCATTTTTCTTTTTGCTCTACCTTTTAAAGTTTTGCTATTATTCAATTCTGTACCATTGCCACTAACGGTTATCTGCGGTTTATTCATTTTAATAGTTTTTTTGTTGTCTCACTTTATACTAATGTATTTAACCCCGGCAAAATATTTTGAGACATTCATTGTAATTGTTATCTTCTTCATTGATCTTTTTGGAGAAATTATTCATTTAGAAGCTTCTTGTATTTTTACATATGTTGCTGCCATGATTTGTTTTTCTTCATGACTGATACTGGTATTGGATAGCATCCAGGCCTCCAGCTTTTCCCTATCAAAAAATATACTCTTTCCGTTAGGCTTACTATAAGGTAGTATACCGGCACTCGTTAGTTTATAAACATAACTTTTTGCATATCCTAAATATTGACATCCCTGACTAAAGGTTAATACCTTGTTTTTTGTAAAGTCCATTTTATAAAATTGAAATTTTAAAAATAGATAACCGGTCATCCGTTGTACATAACAAAAGTGGATAAAACACCATAAAAGGAATCTATTTTTTTAAGGGGTACATACAATAAAAAAGCCTGCAAATGCAGGCTGGAAATGAATTTCATTAGATAAAAAAAAGAGGGTATGTACCGTACACGTGTACCTAAAAGCAACGATTTAATGGAGGCATATTATTAACCGTCTTATTTTTATGCCTCTCTCTTGGAACAGAATTTTTTGTACTCAATGCAATTGTAATATCAATACCATATTTGCTTT
Organism: Ferruginibacter sp.; assembly: GCA_035486495.1. Classification (GTDB taxonomy): domain Bacteria; phylum Bacteroidota; class Bacteroidia; order Chitinophagales; family Chitinophagaceae; genus Ferruginibacter. The sequence continues at coordinate 8,355 of DATHNB010000048.1, forward strand.
TTGCGAAATTATTCATCGTTTTTCGCCTAGTCTTCGTATTTATAATGTATTTCTTTTCATAAAGTATCTCGCAAAATGCTGCACATCTTATTGCATTACTAAATTTATCCGAACTCTTCAGAGCTTTTTTTTCTGCATCTAAAAACGATTGTAAAATAAATGGATCTACAAAACACATGGGATCTACAAGACTTATATTTGGTCCATAATCTATTATGTTTGCTTTATCTAGATTGAATCTGTTTATAAAATCAATAATACTTTGACAAATCGAAGCCAAGGTATTATTATCAGAAATGTAACTGAATTTATAATTTCTCGTAGGTATGCTTTCACTACTTCTGTTACATCCTAAATAAATTTCCATTATATAATAGTTGTAAATATTTATGACGGCGCCATGATATTCAATCACATCAAACAGCTTGTCTGATATTCCTTTCGATTTTGCCAGAAATTCTTTTACACTTTCATTCTTATTAGTAAAATTACGAGAGTAGTAATCCCTTATATTAAGGGCTTTATCAAGTAATTCTAATAATTGATTTCTCACTAGAGTCATATCATTGGAATTCTCAAATCGTTTCTCAAATTCTGATTTGTACAACTGAATATTAAATAATTCTACGTTAGAGAAAAAATCAATACTAGCAATATACCTACCATCAACCCCTCCTCTACCTTTATTATCCAAAATGGTAGGATAAGGTAATGGATTTACGTTATCATATTTTTGATGTTGTGCTTTAAAAATATTTTCTATAATATCAAGTTCTCTTGAAAGTTTATCAAAAATTGTGACAACTTTTATATCTCCCTCATTTTGTTTTTCATTTGTTTCAAAGAGTCTAGGGGGCAATATCTTGTTTTCAATTTCATTCATTTTTTTACTGCAATAAGCCAATACATCCTTAAAAACTCTCTCTTTGTATGTAGGAATTTCCCCTTTAGTTTCATCTGCCAATCTTACCCCAGTTATAGGCATAGCATGTATTAAATTTTGGTAAAACACTTTCCCTTTAAATTCAATTTGTCCATGTTTTGCCTCTATAAAACTTTCATAATTAAAGAAATTAACTGCCCCGATTTTATAGTTATAAGTATAAAGCTGATGCACCATATCTTCAAAAAAACTTAAACTATTTTTATTCATAACTCCATCATTTTTTTGTTTTGCCTCAATTGGTTGAGCTACTATATTTTTTATTTGTTCTTTCAGAAATTCATAAAATAAAAAATACCTACCATAAACCATTGCAGATAGGGAACTGTTATTATGTTGCTCCCAAGTCATTAAATACCCCTTATAAAATCCATTTTTTAATCTTAAATATTCATATAATCCTTCTTGCTGATTAAGTATAACATTATTAGTTCCTATGACCGCATCTTTATAGCTTATTTTATCTGCTTTCTTTATCCAGTCTTCAATCTCTTTCAATTCAGCCTCTATTGATGCTTTATTCCATACTTTATAATTCGTTTCAAAGAAATGCTTTTGTAATTCGCATTGAATAGCTGCATAATAGTTTTTAAATAACTCAAATGCTTCCTCTTCGTTTTGAGGTATATGAGGATTACGTTCCATTAAATATCCCTCTTTTATTTCTGAATCGTTTAGACTGTCCGTTTCCTGTTTTGTCAATGGAGTTTTTATTCTAAATTGTTCCATCAATTCAGTAATTCTTTTCTGAAAAGAGGAAAAAGATTGACTATCTTTTCTGGTATTATAATTTTGTATTGTTTCAATATTGCTATTATATCCTAAATAGTCTAAAACTTCAATCCCGCTTTTTGACTGTTCCTTTATTGATTTGCTTATTGGATTTATAGCCTCAATCTTTTCAATTAAATATCTTTTATAGCTCTCTATGAATTCATAATAGTCAATCTGATTCTGAAAAAAAGCTTGTGCCATTTTTTTATGTGCAGATTCATTACTAAAAAAAGGCATTTCTGGTTTAAGGTTAGTTAATGTATTCAAGTAATGTAATTGTGCACTATCTCCTAAATATCCAATTTTAGTTTTTAGATTATATAAATCTACTAATAGTCCAACTTCATTGTTTTGTACAAAATTCCCATCCGTGATATTCCCTTTAAATACTTTAATGGAATATTGAGGTTCTTTATCAATATCCATCTCTAAAAAAGTCTTTACCCATTTATCTTTTCCCATGATTCTTTATTACCTAATATATTTAGAAATCAATATTTATTTTATCAGTCGCATTTTGTTTCATTTCATCGGCAGCTTGTACATATCGCTGCGTATGTTTTAATGAAGTATGACCTAACAATTTTGATGCAGTTAATACATCTACATCGTTATAAATTAAGTTTGTACCGAAAGAATGCCTAGCATTATGCCAGGTTATCACCTTGTTTATTTTTGCACGCTTAATCCATGCCTTTATAGTTTTATTAGCACCATTTGCCGTTGGTAAGACAAAAACATCCTCTCTTTTGGCATTAGCTTTCCCCAATAACTTAATAGCTGTATTATTCAATGGTGTTGTTACAACCTCTCCAGTTTTATTTTGCGTCACACTCATTTGTCTACTATCAACATTTATACTTTGCCATTTTAAAGCTTTAATGTCACACCAGCGTAACCCGGTTACACAGCTGAATAAAAATGCTCTTCTTACTTCATTACTCTCAATTGGGGTTGCGCTTAATATCTTTAATTCATCCAGTGTTAAAATATCTTTCTTTTTAGCCTTACCCTTTACTTTACGTTCTACAAAATCCAGTATATTATCTTTCATTAATTTTTTCCGATATGCCTGTTTAATAAGTTTCTTAAACCGATTATAATATGATGCCGCACCTTCCCCTATACTTTTTGCTTCTAAATAGTCTATAAAATCTTCAATAATTAATGCAGTAAGGTTACCAAATGTTAACCCCGTTTTTTTTATTTCAGTAAGATAATTAGCAAAACGATTGACCACACCTTGCATATTTCTTTTATCTTTTTTTGTATAGCTATCAACAAATGATTGCATCCACACGATAATGATAGTTTTTTTACCTGCATCGCTAACCATACTGTAATTGTTCGCTTCAAGTTCAGCGGCTCTCATTACTCGTATTGCTTCGGCCTGCTGCATTAACTTTTTATTTTCCTCCCGATCACTTATATTAGATACTTTCGAAAGTTTAAGACTTTTTAATGTTTCAATGGTTCGTTGTCCATTACGGAAAATATCCAACCGTAGTGAAGTGCTACCGTCTGCATTTTTTCGCTTTCTTATTGTTACACTCATTTTTCCTTTGGTTTGATTTTCTTTTCTCAAAGGTATGATTTTTATAAAATGCTTGTACCTGAGGTACAATAGAGGTACAAAAAAAGGGAAATAAATAATAAATCAAAGGAAGTGAAAAGAAAGAATAAACGCTGAAAGTACTATTAATACTGATTTTTTAGGTATAAAAATACCACCTGAAAAGGTGGTATTGTGCCCAGAACAGGAATCGAACCTGCACATCCTTGCGAACGGCAGATTTTGAGTCTGCTGCGTCTACCAATTCCGCCATCTAGGCTAACTCTAATTGGGCTGCAATATTACGTTATCCGTCTATCCTGTCCAAAATACGTTGCAAATATTTTTTCTTATAGTAATATTCTTTTACCTCAAGCAATTCCTTATCAGTAGTAATGCCTTCTTTATAGTTATTTATAATTGCTTCTACTGCTGAATATAATTCATCTTCAACCGCTGCTATTTTCTTCGTTATGATAGCAGGCTCTTCTTCCATCACTGCTTCATTTAGTTCCAGCATCTCCATTAAAAAATCCGGAGGCAATGCGTATTTTTCTTCTTCTTCCAATAATTTCTTTTGTTGCAATACGTACTTTAATGTTTCGTCTTCGTTTTGCAAAGTTTTTAATGCTTTATTAATGAGCGATGATTTTTCCAATGCTTCTGATTTCTCATCATCGGTTGATTGTGTATAAAAATCGGGATGATATTTTTTTTGCAGATCAAAATATTTTTTAGACAAGGATGCCTTATCTATTTTTAAACTAACCGGTATATCAAACAATTCAAAGTAATTCATATTGTAAAAATAAAGCAGGTAAATAAACTTAGCCAATCTATTTTAGACATCGCAAAAAGCGAATACCAACAAACATTCCAGCCGGTATATTTTGTTTTATATAAATTATCGTAATTTACAAACGCAATCACAATAATTAATATGGAGTTAACATCTCCGAAAACTGATGTTATAACTTTAATACAAACAGTAA
>DATHNB010000049.1:0-10955 GCA_035486495.1 Ferruginibacter sp.
GATCGGTGAAATCAAAAAAGCGTCTATCGATGATGGCAAAAACATCGAAGATCATCCAAAAGTTGATGAACGTAACGATCATGATGGACGTTTACACGAAGCTGTTGATTTTCTAAAAAAAGCCCGTGAAGACATTAGCCATGATGAGGATAATAGATTTGCACAAGGATTACAAGACAGAGCTTACATGCACATCGATAAAGCATTAGATGCAACAAGACGTGCTATTCATCAGTAAGTAAATATTCTTCTTCAACAAAACAACAGAGCCTCTTTTTCAAGAGGCTCTGTTGTTTTTGAAAAACTTTACATTAAAAAACTAATCTAACTAAGCGGTTCTTATTTCTCACCAATACTATATACTTCCTTCGAAGTAGCAATCATAAAATCAAGCGACCGCCTTCCAGCCCCTTCGATGATCAAAAAAATACAGGTAAGTATTTGTGCATAATCAGAGCGTACCTCATGCAATACAGCCGTGCATCATGGAATAAACCCTGAATACATTGATAAAAATTTTGGTGGCGCATTTGTATTTTGGGATAAATTATTTGGAACATTTCAACAGGAAAAAGAATCTATTGATATAATTTATGGAACAAAGAATTTAGTACGTACAGAAAACGTCTTATTGGCTAACAATCGTCCTTTTTTAAAAATGTTAAAAATTCCCATTAAGAAAATGAGAAAAATAAAAATTTCTTACTATCTACCAGATATGATTATAGGTTTGGGAGGATTATTGCTTTTTGTAATGCTATTATATTACATACATCAAGAAAATCATTGGAATGTTGACAATAAGATTTTCTTTTTTTGTCTAGTATTCATAGGAACTATTGCAAATGGAGGATTATCGGAAGGCAAATATTGGGGGATATATATATGGCTATTAAACAGCTTAATTTTGGGACCGATATTCGTTATAAATCAACATATACAAGATCCTTTCCTTATTGCAATTTCTGGAGTTTTGATATTTCACAGTTTATATGTTTTATATAAATCACTGCTTGTATGAGTAATGCCGGGTCTTATAAAATAAGACAAGAGTTGATTTCATTAGTAGATTATCTTGTATAATGCATATCAAAAACTCCCTGACGAACATGAACAGTATCAGGAGCACTTGAAGAAATAGCATCAAACCAGAATGTGCCTGATACAATCAGATTTGCCTGATCTAAAAAAGTTATGATTATTTGTCCAGTTACAGTGTCTGTAGTATTATAAACAAAATAACCTGTATTCAGAGAAGAAGAAATATAGCCTCCATATTTTTTACCAACTCCAGATGAACCTAATTGAAAAGTATCCCCCTGATGTAGTTGGGTACTGTCAAGTGTAACTCCTACAGAAGATAATTCATTGCCATTAGGTTTATCTTTTCCCGAAACATTAAATATGTATCCTTTAGTTGTATCTCCAGGATATAAAAATTCATAGTCACACTCTAAGTATGTACCGATATCATCACTAGGTTTCTGTGGCACAAATACCTGACCATTTACTAAACATCCAAATGTATTAAGACCTTGCGTTGTCGGCGGAGGCAATACATTAGTTGGGCTATTACTTTGTTTTGTACAGCTGCTTGCCATAAAAACAAATGCCATAAAAACAATTAATAAAGATTTAATAAATTCCATATTATTATCTTTTAATGTAATAAAAATAGATAATTCTACTTTACTAAAGGTACTTTTTGAAGGTTAAGAAATTTCTTAATCTTCAAAAAGTACCTAATATTGTTATTTCTGAATAACCAATTTTTGTTGTTGCTTCGAACCTTTATTTAATATTTCTACAATATAAACTCCGCTTGATAAATTAGATATATCAATTGTTGCTTGGGGCACTTGATTAAATACCTCTTGTTTTACAATACTTCCTCTAGTATCATAAATTGTAACTGCATCGAAACCTTCTACTTTTTTAGTACTAAATAACACTTCACTGTTTGATATCTGAGTTACTATTGGCACAGCTCCACTAACTGAGATATTGACTATATCATTCGCTGGATTTGGGCTGATTGTATATGTTTGATTAGAATTGGTAGAACTATTTTCCATTGTATCTGCTAGATTATTTGTTATGGTCGCAGGTCGGTTCAAACCTCCTCCACTACTAGATGTACCACAGGAATTATCAACAGCAACATTAACATCTAAAAGACTGGGACCGTTAGGATCATCAGAAGCAAATATAACATTCAGTATTGCGCTTGGCCCTGACTGTACTAAATGTCCGTTCTGAAACCAAGAATATGTTGACTCACCTCCTCCCATATTAACAAATTGACTTCCATCAGAATTTGTCAATGTTGCTAGAATTGCATAGAAATATACAACAAGACTCGAACCTGGTGTTGTTTTAGTAGAAACTAAATCGACTGTTATTTGAGGCACCGGGGTGCCAATTTCAATATTTGTTTGGTATGTCCGTGAGAATAGGCAAACATTATTAGTTACTAAAGCTGTTAAAGTCGCCGAGCCTCCGTTCCCTAGCAGCAACGCTACCTGTAGAATAAAACGTTCCTGAGAAAACCTGACTGATAATGGATAATAAGAGAAATGTTAATAGTAGTACTCTTTTCATAAGATAGTGTTATATAGATTAATTAGGAATTACGCTCTGACCGTAGTTACTCCATTTTCTGACCGATTTTTGAAATAACTATAAAACAAACATAAAAAACTAACACTTTTTAATATACTAAATAACACTAACTGGGATATTACAATTACAAACAGGGATATTCTCAGACAAAACCACACATTTTACTTTCTGTTTCTGAACTTACCTATTTTGATAATTTCGCTTGTTAGTCCCTACATGAAGATATTTGCAACAAAAGAATAAATTTGCTACCTTTTTTGCTACCTATTTAAAATAAAAAATCGCAAACAATTAGCTATGAATTGTTTGCGATTTATGGTTGTTGGGTTACTAGGATTCGAACCTAGACGGACAGAATCAAAATCTGTAGTGCTACCGTTACACTATAACCCAATCTTTCCCCTCAATAATTTATTGAAGGAGCGCAAAAGTAAGATAACCTGCCAAAATTCCCAAAATCATTTGCTATTTATAGCCAATTATTCTGAAATATAGTAGCCACAAGACTTATACCACAGATACCAGGTAATAATTTTTCTTCCCTTTTTGCAAAAGCAGGTACTTACCGTTTAATAATATATCAGTTTTAACCAATAGATCAATGGTTTCGATCTTTAATTTATTCATACTTACACCACCGTTTTGTAGCATTTTTTTAGCTTCGCCTTTACTTGGGAAAATATTTGTATCTGCTAAAAAAGAAATAATATCTACACCGACAGTTAAAGCTGTTCTAGAAAATTCAACAGTAGGCACACCTTCCATTACCTGCAATAATTGCTCTTCATTTAATTGCTGTAATATTTCGGCAGTATCATTATTAAATAAGATATCAGATGCTTTCACTGCAAAATCATACTCTGCTTTATTATGCACTAAACAAGTCACTTCTTCTGCTAATCTTTTTTGTAATAAACGTTGATGCTCATTTCCTTTGTGTTGTTGTAATAAAGCATCAATTTCTTCTTTGCTTAATAAAGTAAATATTTTGATATAGCGCTCAGCATCTGCATCAGCAGCATTGATCCAGAACTGATAGAACTGATAGGTAGAAGTTTTTTTAGCATCGAGCCAGATATTTCCTTTTTCCGTCTTACCAAATTTTCCCCCATCAGCTTTTGTCATTAACGGACAAGTAAATGCAAATGCTTCTCCCCCACTTTTTTTTCTGATGATCTCGGTACCCGTAACAATATTTCCCCATTGGTCACTTCCGCCCATTTGTAATTTGCATTGCTTGTTATTGTACAACCAATAAAAATCATAGCCTTGCACCAACTGATACGTAAACTCTGTAAAACTCATACCTGCTTCACCTTCCAGCCTTTTCTTCACACTATCCTTACTCATCATATAATTCACCGTAATGTATTTTCCAACATCACGAATAAAATTCAAAAAAGAAAAATCTTTGAACCAATCATAATTGTTTGCCATTTCAGCAGCATTCGACTTCTTTGAATCAAAATCTAAAAATTTCTCTAATTGTTCTTTTACGCAAGCAACATTATGATTCAAAATATCTTCATTCAATAAATTTCTTTCTTCGCTTTTTCCGCTCGGATCACCTACCATTCCTGTTGCGCCGCCAACTAACGCAATTGGTTTATGTCCACATTCTTGTAAATGTATTAGCAACATGATCGGCACCAAACTACCAATATGCAAACTATCCGCCGTTGGATCAAACCCGATATAACCGGTTGTTACTTCTTTTAAAAGCTGCTCTTCCGTGCCGGGCATAATATCCTGTATCATGCCGCGCCACTTTAATTCTTCAATCAAATTCTTTATTGCCATAATGTGTTCATTAAACCTGCTGCAAAAGTAATTGATAATTAATAATGGACAATTGACAATAAAAGGCTGATTTGGCACTAAAATTCCCATTATTCATTATCAATTATCAATTGTCAATTCAATTGTATCTTTGCAGCATGGTAGCAGAGAAAAAGAATATACGTCACTTCAACTTACCCGAATTAAAGGAATATTTTGAAAAAATGGGTGACAAGAAGTTTAGAGCCATCCAGGTGTACGAATGGTTGTGGAAAATGAATGCCCAAAGCTTTGAGGATATGACAAACCTCTCGAAAGAACTCCGTGCTAAATTGAATGAAAATTTCTCTCTGCCTGCATTAAAAGTAAATACTACACAGATCAGCAGCGACGGCACTATCAAATCAAGGTTCCAAACCTTTGATGGTCACATGATCGAAGGCGTATTAATTCCTACAGAAAAAAGAAATACGGCCTGTGTATCTTCTCAAATTGGTTGCAGCTTAAGTTGTAAATTCTGTGCTACCGGCACAATGGATAGAAAAAGAAATCTTGATTATGATGAGATCTATAATCAGGTTGCTTTGATCAATCAACAATCAGAAAAATCTTACAATAAAAAATTATCCAACGTAGTATTTATGGGCATGGGCGAGCCTTTGCTTAACTACAAGAATGTTTTAAAAGCGATCGACAGAATGATCGCTACCGATGGATTGGGCATGAGTCCGAAAAGAATTACCGTTTCAACAGCAGGTGTTGCAAAACAAATTCGTCAGCTGGGTGATGATAAAGTACGTTTTAATTTAGCGTTATCGTTACATGCACCCACAGATAGGCAACGTAATGAAATAATGCCGATCAACGAAAGCAATAATATTGAAGAGTTGATCTCAGCGTTGAATTATTTCTACGACAAAACAAAAAATGATATCACTTTAGAATACATTCTTTTTAAAGATGTAAATGACTCTATTGAAGATGCTGATAACTTGATAAAGATCTACCGAAAAATACCTACACACTTAGTAAACGTGATCGAATACAACACGATTGATGGTGCAAAATTCACCAAACCTGATGATGATACCACACAACAATTTACCGACCACCTTGCAAAAAACAGGGTGAATGTACGGGTAAGAAGAAGTCGTGGTAAGGATATTGATGCTGCCTGCGGACAGCTTGCCAATAAGGGGAAATAATCTCCAAACCAGCTTCCATCAAGATAATTTACCGTTTAACATTTTTTATTCTTCTTTTTTCATTGGCCTTAAACTTTAGGGCTATATCGTTATCTATATACCTGAACAACTTAAAAAGAAAATAATCATGAAAAAGATATTAGTAAGTTTAGTAGCATTTAGTTGCTTTATTTTATCTGCTACCGCGCAAGATAAACCAGCAGATAAACAAGATAAAATGAACAGGAAAGATCATCATGAAAAAGGAATGATGATGAAAGAATTAAATCTCACTTCTGATCAAAAAGAAAAAATAAAGATCAGTCGTGAAGATTTTAGAACTAAAATAACCGCATTAAATCAGGACGAAAGCATTACGGTGAAAGATTATCGTGATAAAAAATATATTTTAAGAAAAGAAGAAAGAATGCAGTTTTTAAACATCTTAACACCTGATCAAAAAACGAAGCTTGAACAATTTAAAAAAGATGAAAGAGCAAAACGTGAATTAATGGCTGCTAAAAGAATTGACAAATTAAAAACAGAGTTGAATTTAACGGATGAACAAGTTGCCACAATAAAAGCAAACAGACAAGCTCAGCAGGCGAAATTTCAAGCCATTATACAAAATGATAGTCTTAGCCGTACAGATAAAAAAGAACAGTTAATGTCAATAAAAGATGCGAATAAAGACAGTCTGAAAACTATTTTAACTGCCGATCAATACACCAAATGGCAGGAACTAAGAAAAGAAAGAATGGAAAAAATGCAAGGAAGAATGGGTTGTGGTGTATCTCAATAATTCATCACCTCAACATAGCAAAAAGAGGCGACACTTGAGGTTTCGCCTCTTTTGCATTATCTTTGTGGCTCATTACTGTTGAAAAAACAGCAAACCCCACAACAATGAACCACGACAAATTCACTAAGAAGAAGAACAGCGCTATTAAAGAAGGTTTCAAAAGCGCCAAGAAAAAAGCCAAAAAAGAAAAAGCTGCAGCCATCGATAAACGTTTTGAAGAGAAGCGTCAGCAAAGGGCTGCTATGTTTGCCGAAGCTGAAAGACAAGCATCGGGCAAATCTCAATCAGCCCCTAAAAAAGGCTCAGATGGTAAAGAAAGATCTGAAAGGCCCGAGCCAAGATTCAATAACGAACCACTTATCAGCAAGCCATCAAAAGATAAAAAGCCAGAGTTCAAAAGAAGATCCGGTGAAAAAGTTTTTAATACCGTAAAAGCTGCGGCAAGACCAACGCCTAAACCAAAAGTTCCAAGAGCTGACAAACCTAAAGTAGAAGGAAGACCCGGCGAAATGCCATTAAATAAATTCCTGGCACATTGTGGCGTAACAAGCAGAAGAGATGCGGTAAGCGTTATCAAAGAAGGCAAAGTAAAAGTAAACGGCGCTGTTATTCTTGAACCGGCATTTAAAGTAATTGATAAAGATGAAGTAACGTTTAATGGTAAACGCTTATACGTTAGTAAGAATATGGTTTACATCTTATTAAATAAACCAAAAGATTATATCACCACAACGGATGATCCGCAGGGAAGAAAAACAGTTTTGCAATTAACTAAAATGGCGACCAATGAAAGAATCTATCCTATTGGCCGTTTAGATAGAAATACTTCCGGAGTTTTGTTATTAACCAATGATGGTGAATTAACGCAAAAGCTCTCCCACCCAAGCTATAACATTACCAAAGTATATGAAGCTAAGTTAGACAAGCCATTAACTAAAGCACATTTTGACGCGATATTAAGCGGCTTAAAATTAGAAGATGGCGAAATTAAAGCAGATACATTAGCCTATGCAGATGCGCATGATAAATCAGTTATCGGCATTGAAATACATAGTGGACGCAACCGTATTGTCCGTAGAATATTTGAACATTTAGGATATGATGTAAAAGGATTGGACAGAGTAATGTATGCTACACTGACAAAGAAAAATGTTGAGCGTGGCAAATGGCGTTTCTTAAGTGAAAAAGAAGTTAGACTATTAAAATATTTGAATAAAAGTAAAGGCCAAGTAAGCACCAATGATTAAGACCATTCCTGAGATAATTTTCGAAAATGAACATTTTATTGCGCTGAATAAACCTGCAGGAATGTTATCAATACCAGACAGAACTCAATCAGAACCTTCTTTAAAAGATCTATTGATCCAGAAATATGGCAGCATATTTACGATACATCGTTTAGATAAAGAAACGAGTGGCATCATCCTTTTTGCAAAAGATGAAGAAACACATAAATATTTTTCCAAGCAATTTGAAGAACGTTCTGTAGAGAAATATTATGTTGGCCTGGTTCATGGATCATTACCTGCTGCATCGGGAACTATCGATGCACCCATTATGGAGCACCCTATTTTTAAGGGTCAGATGGTAGTCAATAAAAATGGTAAAACTTCTGTAACCGATTACACGGTGATGGAAGATCTTAGCAAATACTCTTTGGTAAAATTTCAATTACACACCGGCCGTACGCACCAGATAAGGGTGCATGCTAAAAACATAGGCCACCCGCTAGTTTGCGACCCACTATACGGCGATGGCAAACCGGTGATGTTATCTGCCATTAAAAAGAAATTTAAGCTTAGCAAGCATGATGATGAAGAGCGTCCTTTATTAAACAGAGTTGGACTCCATTCTTATCAATTAAGATTTAAAGATGCTGAAGGAAATGCGTTTGATCTGATTGCTGAATTACCGAAAGATATAAGAGCATTGATGCAGCAGTTGAAGAAGAATTTGTATAATTAGTTGAAATTAAATTTCATCACGCACAATAAATATTTATCTGCTTAATAGAACCCGATATACTTGATTTGTCATTCAGAGCGCAGCGAAGAATCTAATTCTCAACAAGCATTCTTTTATTTATTGCATCAGATGCTTCGTTCCTCAGCATGACAAGACTCTACTAAACAGATTATCTCGCTTATTCATTTCGCACTTTAACTTCCTTATTTTTTATTTAATATTTCTTATTCCTTATTACAATTTGTCAGACGAAGACCGTCTGTCAGACAAATAAAAAGAGCCACTTTACAGTGGCTCTTTTTTATATAATTCTTTGCAGAAATTAAATGTTCGGTTGTGGTGTGTACCTTAAGTAAGGTTTAACCACTTTAACTCCTTTAGGGAATTTTTTGATTGCATCTTCTGTGCTGATAGAAGGAACAACGATAACATCTTCACCTTCTTTCCAGTTAGCAGGAGTAGCTACGCTATGGTTAGCTGTTAATTGCAATGAATCAACTACTCTTAAAACTTCAACAAAATTTCTTCCTGTTGATGCAGGGTAAGTGATGATCAATTTTACAGTTTTATCCGGAGCAATAATTACTAAAGAACGTACAGTTGCAGTAGTAGATGCATTGGGATGAATGAAATCATACAAATTAGAAACTTTTTTATCGTCATCAGCAATGATCGGAAATTCAACGTTTACTTTTTGAGTTTCGTTGATATCACTGATCCATCCAAGATGCTTATCAACCGGATCAACGCTTAATGCTAGAACTTTCACATTTCTTTTTTCGAATTCACCTTTTAAAGCTGCAGTTCTGCCTAATTCAGTTGTACAAACCGGAGTATAATCTGCAGGATGCGAAAAAAGGATACCCCAAGAATCGCCTAAAAATTTATAAAAATCAATATCACCAATTGAGGTCTTTGCCTGGAAGTTGGGAGCTACGTCCCCTAGTCTTAAACTCATAGTTAAATAATTTAGGGTACAAATATACTGTAGTCTACCAAACAAGTGGACTTTATTTGCCTTTTTTTTGTTATTTTTTTGTAACTTTAAGTCATGTTATCGAAAAAAACTCAGTATGCGCTCAAGGCACTAGGTTATCTGGCTGCCAAATATGGCGAAGGACCGGTATTAATTGCTGATATTGCCAAAAAGAAAAAGATCCCTGTTAAGTTTTTGGAAACCATCCTTTTAGAGTTAAAACAGGCTAGCGTTTTAGATAGTAAAAAGGGGAAAGGTGGGGGTTATTATCTTACACAAAATCCTAAAAAAACTTCTTTAGCAACCGTAATGCGCGTTGTTGGCGGACCTATAGCATTATTGCCATGTGCAAGTCTTAACTTTTACGAAAAATGCAAAGATTGCAATGAGGCCGTATGCGGCTTAAATAAAGCCATGATAATTACCAGAGATGCAACACTTAAAATTCTAGAAAAAAAGACTTTGTCGGAATTGATAGATGTTAGTTAGAAGACGCTCTCTTCAATTTAGATTTCCCATATTTATTCTTCACGTCATCGATCGCTTTGTACAAATCGGATTTTGATGCCGCATCATCAAACAGGTTTGTTTGAATAGCATCATTTGTCAGCTCGCTCAAACGTACACCCAGCAATCTTATTGCAGCACCTTTTCTATATGATTTTTTAAAGAGCTCTTTTACGACAGGAATAATTTCATCATCTGCGCAAGTATACGGCATGGTGGTTTGTTTGGTGGTAGTTTCAAAATCAGGATAGCGTAATTTAATAGCTACACCGCCTGCAACTTTTCCATCCTGCCTTAACTCAAAAGCAATTTTCTCCGTCATACGAACTATCTCGCTTAATAAGAAATTCACATCGGTAGTGTTTTCATTGAAAGTGTTTTCTGATGAAATAGATTTTGCTTCGTGGTATTGCGTTACTTCGCGGGTATGAATACCATTGCTTTTTTGCCAGAGATCAATCCCCCACTTGCCTAATCTTTCTTCTAATTCTTCAGGTGTGCGCAAACTAACGTCTCCGATCGTTTTAATACCGATTGATTTTAATACTTCATGTGTCTGATCTCCAACACCGGGAATTTTATCAACTGATAATGGCGCTAAAAATTCTTTTTCTTTGCCAAAAGGGATTTGCAGGTAACCATTGGGCTTAGCCGCATTGGTGGCTATTTTGGCCATCATTTTATTACTAGCCAATCCGAATGAAATGGGCAAGCCGGTTTCTTTTATTATTTGCTGGCGCAGATCGATCGTCCATTGTAAAGGATTAAAAAACTTATCCATTCCCGTTAGGTCAAGATAAAACTCATCAACAGAAGCTTTCTCAAATAACGGAGCTTTGGAAGCTATTATTTCTGTAACCCATCTTGAATATTTACTATATTCAGAATAATTACCGGAGATAACAATGGCTTGCGGACAAAGTTGAAATGCTTTTTTAGAAGGCATGGCAGAATGAATTCCGAACTTTCTAACTTCATAACTACAGGCGGCAACAACGCCTCTCTCCTTACCACCTACAATAACAGGCAACCCTTTTAATGCAGGGTTGTTTACTACTTCAACCGATACAAAAAATGAATCCAGATCGAAATGTGCTATGATGCGCTGAGGTGCTTTCAC
>DATHNB010000050.1:0-7101 GCA_035486495.1 Ferruginibacter sp.
CAGTAAGTGTATGTAGTAATTATTCTATGTAAAAATATCGTCATGCCAAACACCAAAATTATCTAAAGAAAAACACCAGATTTCAGAAGAAAAAAACATCATTTCTCTATAAGAAAAGTATATATTTTCGAAATTCCTTCTAACTTATTTTCCCTTTCAAAAGAGTATTAATTGTAATTTTTAACAAACTAAACTATACCGCCTATGACATAACAAAGAGTAATTAACTCTCAATCTCTTATAGTGCCAAGCACCGCATGAGATATTTGCAATTTATTTTTTTACAAAATCCAAAAATCATGAGAACAAAAATGCTACATAGCATAAGGAGTATCACCCCTATTATCCTTATGCTTCTCTTTTCTCTATTGAGTAGAGAACTTAAAGCTCAAGAAATTATAACGCCGTCAGATAGTTGTATAACAGCAGATACATCATCTGCAGATTTCTCAACATATTATCTTTCCCCTACCTCAGGTATAAGTAGTATTCAATGGTACACAGCGGGAGATATTGCTATTTTAGGATCCAGTACAGGAACCAATGTAGAAGTTAAATCGCAGTCTACGCAGCCATTGAGGTATCCTTATGGCAAAGGTCGACTTTATGTAAGTTATGTTGTCGATAGTTTACCTAGCTGTGGGCCGCATGTTATTTACAAAGATCTCTACAAAACATTTACTAATGATACAGATAAGATTGTAGGTCCCACATGTATCAGTACTGGTGATACAGTGACATACTCAATCAATCCTCGTGTAAGTGTAAATCTGGATGCGGAGATTGGTATTGACAGGTATAAATGGATTATACCATCGTCATGGGTACCCAACATCGTATATTATTCTGCAGATAGTAGTTCTATTACTTTTGTCGTCGGTACTACAACAGGGCATGATACATTAGTAGTAGGCGTAGGGCAATGTAATTTTGACAATGGGGATTACACCGATACATTAGTATTGGGATTAAGCATACCGCCCCCGATATTGTCTTATCCATCCTGTCTCCCTGCAAATAGTGATACATTAGTTGTAAAATGGACCAACCCTCCTACAGGCACATTTACCTATGCATGGAGCAAACCATCTAACTGGAAAACATTATCATCTACTGAGGATTCTATTGTATTAATAGTAGATAATAATCCTGGAACAGTGTCGCTTTCAGTAATCAATAATTGTCAAAGTGTGGATAGTTCCGCTGTTATAAACAGGTCTTTAAGTACTACCAGTATTATATCTGGTGACACTTGTGTAGTTGCTGGTTCGCAGCAAACATATACTGTAACAAATGCACCAGTTAACACAAACCTTACATGGACAATTCCTTCCGGTAATGGCTGGTCATATGCTAATAGCGATACTACAGCACAAACAATCACAGTAAATGTGGGAACGACTTCAGGAAAACTTTACGTTTCTGCAGCAGCTTGTAGTAGTGTTGTTGATAGTCTTGCAGTAGATCTCAAGCCTGCAAATCCAACAACAATAACTGGTACTGATACACTGGCACTTTGTAGTACAGATTCTGTGACATACACAGTAAATACCGTGGCCGGTGCAAATAATGGTTATGGATGGATATTCCCTTCAGGTTGGTCACCCGCTACAGATACAACTTTAAGTACTTCTGTAAAAGTAAAACCGGATGGTAAAACTTCAGGACAAGTCAAAGTATATGCTCTTGGCGGATGCCAGAATAGTGATACGCTTTCACTGAATGTATTATACGATACACTTGTTCCGCCGACCATTATTAGTAGCAAGAAGTGTTCAAATGTAGGCTTGAATGATACCACAAGGTATTCGATCAGTCCAACAGGCGCATCACTCTCTTATGGATGGCAACTTCCAGTGGGATGGAGTATTGATTCTACTAATGCTGATAGTTCGGCAGTTCGGATTATTAATCCTGGAGATACAGGTACTTTCGTTGTTAAAGCTCTGGCCAAAGATTCTTGTGGAGGAGTGAGTGCTTATACTAATGACACCTTGCATATTGTCGGCTTGAATTTTACTATATCAGCAGTGGATATGAGCGGGGAATATACATCACTTAGCACAAATGCTCCGGGAGAAATCGCTTACTATTGGACCGCAGATGGTGCCCCGGTATCACTCTTTGGTAATACTAACAGCGCCATCCAGTTTGATCCGGTGTCTTACCCTGTATGTGTGGCTATAACATATAGTAACGATAGTGGATGTGTAAGTACGACTCAAAAATGCGTAAGTGGCCCTACTGGTGGTGGAGAAGGTCGTCCCGCTACTGAAACAAAAGCTTCAGTCGATAATACCAATACCATTAAAGTTTCTCCTAATCCCACAAACGGATTATTGAATGTTCAATTTAATGATGCAACTACCCGTAGTGTGCGGTTAATGGATTCAAATGGTAAAGTAGCATTGAGTACAACACTGAACAACATAAATAATACATTAGACGTATCAAATGTTCCGTCAGGTGTATATTTCCTTGTAGCTAACTCGCAAGAGGGGATAGCTGTTGCAAGAGTGGTTGTTTCAAAATAATGTAACCCTTTTATTTAACCTTTAACCAAAGAGGCTGCTTTTAAAGCAGCCTCTTTTCTTTGATTTAGGATGTCAAAGGATTAGTCAAGTATTAAAATATCTAAAAATTGTTATGTTTTTGTCGGACTTAGCCTATGAATAGTTATTCTCACCGTCTTTTGTATATTCTCAACAGCTCTTGTTTTTCACAAATGAACAAATTGTAAAAAAATATTATACCGGAAACTTTGGTTACATTAAAAGTTTCCTTAGTTTTGTGTCTAATTATGACAGTTGCAATAGATACAGGAGAAAGAATAAAGCAAAAGGCAAGCGATTTATTTATGCAATACGGTTTGCGTAGCGTAAGTATGGATGATATTGCCAACGGCTTAGGTATCAGCAAAAAAACCATTTATCAGTATTATGCTGATAAGGATGAGTTGGTGGATGCGTTTATCGATGAAAAAATAAATCATAATCAATCTTGTTGCCAGCTGGATAAGGATGCTTCTGAAAATGCGGTACACGAAATATTTTTGGCAATTGAAATGATGATGGAAATATTTAGTTCGATGAATCCGGCATTACTTTTTGAATTGCAAAAATATCATCCGGCTGCTTTTGAAAAATTTTATAAACATAAAAATGATTATCTCTTTACAGTGATACGCGATAATATTTTGAGGGGCATAAAAGAAGAATTATTCAGATCAGATATCAAGGTAGATATTTTAGCAAGATTTAGAGTGGAAAGTATGATGTTGCCTTTTCAGCCCGACTTTCATACCAAAACAAAATATAAATTATTTGAAATTGAGGAGGAACTATTAATGCATTATTTGTTTGGCCTGGTTTCAGAAAGAGGCTACCAGCTAACATTACAATATCAACAAGAAAGATTAAAAAAATTACATAGTGATGAAACGAAATAAATTGATACAGACAGGAATTATTGCCGCAGCATTATTAATCAGCGTTGGCGTAACGGCACAAACAACAAAAGATTCAGCTGTAAATTACTTTACAGCAAAGCAGGCGATTGATTATGCTATGAAAAATTCTTACCAGGTAAAAAATGCATTATTGGATGTATTATATCAAGAGCAGCAAAACAGGCAACTTACAGGAGCTGCTATGCCGTCAATAAATGCCAACGGGTCTTTAACAGACAATACAAATATTCAGCTAACACCAGTACCCCCGCAATTTGCCCAATTTTTAAACGGAGCTGATGCTGTGCCATTTGGTACGAAATGGGCCTCTAGCGCTTATTTAACATTACAACAAGTAATATTTGATGGGCAGGTTTTTGTAGGATTGTCTGCTCGTAAAGTAGTTATAGATCAAAGACGAGCATCGGCAGAAATTACTCAAATAAGTATCAGATCCAATATTTTAAAAATATACTATCAGTTAGTTGCCAGCAAAACCCAGATTGAATTATTAGATTCTAACATAAATAGGTTACAGAAGCTGGATCATGATACAAGAGAAATATATAAAAACGGATTTGCAGAAAAACTCGACGTAGATAGGTTAACAGTACAAATTGCAAATCTGCAAACGCAGGAATTAGAAACAAAGAATAGTATTACTAACGGTTATGCTGGATTAAAAATATTAATGGGCATGCCTGTTAAGGATAGTGTAGTACTAACTGATACTTTAAGTGATGATAAAATAAAAGAAGGCGTATTAGAAAGTAGTAACTATAATTATACTGATCGTAAAGAATATCAGCTATCGCAATTGAGTAATAAATTGAATGAGTTGACTGTTAAAAGGTACAAAGAAAGCCAAATACCAACACTTTATTTTAATGGATCTTATGGTAAGCAAGGATACAGTAATAGTAACCGTCTTGATATTTATGATGAAAATAGCAGCTGGTACACTTCATCATACGTAGGACTAAATTTATCTATACCGATTTTTAATGGATTCTCTACAAGAGCCAAAATCCAGGAATCAAAAATACAATTACGGCAATCTCAAAATCAATTGGAAAATGTAAAGCTCAGTATTGATAACGATGTAGCAGTAGCTAGAAATAATTTTGCAACGGCTATAGCAACAATGGATTTCCAAAAACAAAATATGGAACTGGCAGCAACAGTTTATGATCAGACAAAAAAGAAATACGAAGTTGGGACGGGTTCGTTAACAGATATTAATAATTCACAAACGGATTTGCAGACTGCACAAACAAATTATATCAATGCTTTATATAATGCAATTACTGCCAAGGTCGATTTCCTAAAAGCAGTAGGTAAACTTTAATTTAATAAATAGTAGAAAATATAAATTTTATGAGAAATATTTTAACAAGATCAGGTTTGTTTTTTGTTGCAATGGTTATTGTTGCATCATCATGTAATCACGGTGGTGGCGATAGTTTGGCAGATAAAAAAGCTCAATTAGAAACGCTTAGAGCAGATCAGCAAAAAACAACTGATAAGATCACAAGTTTGGAAGCAGAGATTGCAAAGTTGGATCCGAATGCGGCTCCCGATCAAAAACCCAAACTCGTTGCAATAGATACATTGCAGACAGGAAATTTTACACATTACATCGAATTACAAGGCCATATCGATGCGTTGAATGTAAGCTACATTACTCCACGTGGTGGTCCGGCTCAGGTAAAAGAGATATATGTACAACAAGGTCAACAAGTAAAAAAAGGTCAACTGTTATTGAAATTGGATGATGCTGTATTAAAACAAAATTTAATTGCTGCAACACAAGGGTTACAGACTATTAAAACGCAGTTGGCATATGCTAAAGATATTTATCAGCGTCAGAAGAATTTATGGGATCAGCAGATCGGTACTGAGGTGCAATTGATCACTGATAAAAATAATGTAACCAGTTTACAAAATCAATTGGATGCAGATCAGGAAAATGTAAAAGTTATACAAGAGCAGGTTAATGCAACTTCTGTAGTGAGTGATGTAGATGGTGTGGCAGATCAGGTTACGGTTAAACAAGGAGAATATTTTGGTGCAGCAGGATCGGGTGTAATAAAAATTGTAAATACGAATGTATTAAAAGCGGTAAGTAATATTCCTGAAAATTATTTAGGAACAATAAGTAAAGGCAGTCCTGTAATTGTAAGCATGCCCGATATCAATAAAACCATTAATGTAGCGGTAACTTTTGTTGGTGCATCAATCGATTTGATCAACAGAGGTTATGTTGTTGAAGCAAAATTGCCTTCAGATCCTCAATTAAAACCTAATCAATTAGCCTTAATCAAAGTAAAAGATTACGGTGCAGTAAATACTATTGCTATTCCATTAAATACTTTGCAAAATGATGATAAAGGAAAATATGTGTTAGTTGCAACTACAGAAAATGGCAAACTAATAGCACGTAAACGTCCGGTAGTAATTGGTTTGATCAATAACGACATGATAGAAATAAAATCCGGATTAAAAAGTGGAGATGTATTAATAACAGAAGGTTTCGGAAGTTTATATGATGGTCAGTTGATCACTACTAAGTAAAAAATTAACCACTGAGTGTAGCAATTTCGGTTTAATCATACGCGCTCAGTGTTCCTTTATGTACTTAGTGTCTCAGTGGTTAGAAAAACATAATAAAAGCTAAATAGTAGCAGTCAGATATAGTAGCAGTCAGATGAAATGTGCGACGCCACTGAAGTTCAATAGTAATAAAATGCTTGGTTCAAAAAATATTTTAATAAATTTTTATGAGTGTACTAGAAAATATAAAAAGTAAGTTTAAAGAGTTTGGGCCAACCTCATGGAGTGTTAGCAATAAAACTTCTATTTACCTGGTGATCTTGTTTGTAACATTGGCAGGGATATTTCAATTTGCCACATTGCCTAAAGAGCAGTTTCCGGATATTGTGATCCCTACTATTTATGTGCAAACAATTTACACAGGGAACTCTCCAAAAGATATCGAGAACCTTGTAACAAGGCCGATCGAAAAACAAATTAAAGGAATTACCGGAGCTAAGATCAATAAATTTACCAGTACATCACAGCAGGATTATTCTGCTATTGTAGTAGAATTTGATACGCAGGTAAAAACAGAAGTCGCGCTGCAAAAAGTAAAAGACGCACTTGATAAAGCGAAACAAGATCTGCCAACAGATCTTACGCAAGAACCAACGGCATTAGAAGTAAACTTAAGTGATCAGCCGATCATGTATGTGAATTTGAGTGGTGATTATGATATGCAGCATTTGAAAAAATTTGCTGATGACCTGAAAGATAAATTAGAAGATATCTCGCAAATTAATAGGGTTGATATTGTAGGTGCTCCTGAGCGCGAGTTTCAGATCAATGTAGATAATGATCGTATGCAGGCCGCAGGTGTTACGTTTGATGATATTGCGAATGCAGTAAAAGCAGAAAACCAGGATATATCAGGTGGTTTGTTGACTGTTGGTGATATGAAACGTAACCTTCAATTGAAAGGTCAGTTTCATACCGCGTACGATATTGAAAAAGTATTGGTACGTAATACCGGCGGTTTCCCTATTTACTTAAAAGATATTGCAGTAATAAAAGATACCACTAAAGATGCAGAAAGTTTTGCAAGGTTAGATGGTAAA